>JAUWIQ010000256.1 GCA_030605285.1 Planctomycetota bacterium | reverse complement strand
CGCGGCAAAAGAAGCACAGCAACTCACTTCTTCGCCAGATTCCCCAGAACCTGCGCCATCCACAACGCTCGGCAAGCCACACCCACTGATCCCCATACAACCCCAGGTCATCTCGGAGTTGATTTCCGAACTTCAGGAAACACATCTCTCCGAAAACACCACCCTAAGAAATCTAGCGCAGCCATAATGGCCGATCTTCAACGCGTTATGCTCGACATCGAAGAACGGGCCGTTGATTTTCTCGCGGTGCTCGATCATCCAGAACCCGCAATCCATACCTTGCCGCCGGTTGCTTCCCCTACCAAAATCTCGACAACAGATTCGACCACTTCCCACGATCGGGAAACACCTGCTCTTCCGCTGCAAGAAAAACCGCCTGGAAAGTTGGATTTGGATTCCGTCTTTGTGGCAGGCCGGAAGATTCTAAAACAATTGGAGTCGTCTGCGGAAACCACATTGCTCTTACTCTCCGAATCTCCCCTTAGTTCTTCGGTCCCAGGTGGGGTTTGGGGCAGCGTCTTTGCCGAATTGATCATTGACCCGGTACTCGTTGTGGGCGTCGTGCAACAACCGCCGACCAGCAAACAGGCGCGGCAACGTTCCGAAAATTTAACGGGGGGAAAAAGGATCCCCGGTGTCACGCAGAGTGAACACCCGGGGCTCTGTACGCTCTCTACCTCCTGCAGTTCGCTTTGCGGGATGCGTGCAACAGAGTGGTGGACGGAAATGCGATCCCATTTCGGCATGATTCTCCTCGATGGCTCGGGGCTTGATATCACCACGCTCACACAACTCATTTCAAAATGCAGCGATGTTCTGTTTGTGGTCGAGTATGGAAAAACATCGCGGAATTGGGCATCGCAGACCCGTAAAGCAATCGCTTCGCGCAACATCACACCTGTTGGATGTATTGCGCAAGCAGCGAATGAGGACCACCCAGGGGATGCTCAATCCCCGGATGACAAAGACGCATCTGCAACGTAGAATCGAGGCAGTCGAAAGCGGGGTAAACGCATACCCTGCCTGTGGCGCACTTCACCTTGATGCACCTCCTTTTGCGAAGGACCCCTGACCTATGCGGACTTTTCTTGTTACCGGTGGCGCAGGATTTATTGGTTCTCATATTGCTAGTGCACTCGTAGAGAGGGGCGATCGTGTTCGCGTGCTCGACAATTTAAGCACGGGACATCGCTCAAATTTAAATCATCTTGGCGATTCGGTCGAATTCATCGAGGCGGACCTGCTCGAAGTGGACGCCGTTTCCCAGGCCGTCGAAGGGGTCGATTGCGTCTTTCATCAGGCTGCGCTCGCCTCAGTGCCCCGTAGCGTCGAAGCGCCACTGGATACCAACGCAGCATGTGTAACCGGCACCGTTACTCTCCTCGATGCGGCGCGACGTGCCGGAGTTCGGCGGCTTGTTTATGCAGCATCGAGTAGTCTCTACGGAGATGTTGCCACAAGTTCCAAACGTGAAAGCGACCTTCCCGCACCGATTTCCCCGTATGGGGCGGCAAAATTAGCCGCTGAATACTACTGTCAGGCGTTTACAGCAACCTACGGTTTTGAAACCGTCGCTCTCCGGTACTTCAACGTATTCGGTCCGCGGCAGGATCCCGGCAGCCCCTATTCAGCCGTCATCCCCCTGTTCATCACGGCGATTTTGGAAAATCGACGTCCTGTGATTTTTGGCAACGGCCTTCAATCGCGCGATTTCACCTACATCGCCAACGTAGTTCATGGAAACCTCTTGGCAGCAGACGCGGAGGGTGTTGCTGGCCGTAGCTTTAATGTGGCTGCCGGTCGGACCGTCAATTTGTTAGAGATGCTTGCCATGCTCAACAAATATCTCGGCACCGACATCAAACCCGAATTTGCTGAGGCAAGGCCGGGCGACATCCTTGAAAGTCTCGCCGATATTTCGGCTGCGCGGGCCTCCCTGAAATATGAGCCCCAAATCAGTTTTGAAGAAGGCATTTCGCAAAGCATCGACTACTATCGTTCACTCAAAAAGAAACAAACGATCGATGTCTAAACCTCAAGAGTAACCGGGAAGGTCGCTGCGGTGTTAAGAACAATGAAAATTGTGTCGCAATACAACGTGAATGTAATCCTCTGCACGGTCCTGTTTTGTGTGGTCTTACTTTTTTCAGCCTGCGATTACGTTCCTCAGCAATCGCCCTCGCTGGCCGTAAATTCTGCGAGCCCACTCGTGTCGGTGGATCGCGGTGGTTTTGATCAGGTGATTGCCCGAAAGGCAGGTAAGGTTGTCCTCGTCGATTTTTGGGCCAGTTGGTGTCCACCCTGCCAGCACGCATTCCCGCATACGGTGCAACTCTATCAGCAGTTGCAAGACAAAGGATTGACGGTCGTTTCGGTAAGCCTGGATTCGGCTGCCGATCAAGAAAAGGCCCAGTATTTTCTTGATTCAGTGGGCGCGACCTTTGAGAATTTGATCTGCACACAGGACAATGCCATAGAGATCTTTGAGATTCCCGACGCGATTCCGTACTACACACTCTACGATCGACAGGGCCGCCTGCGCTATCGCTTCAGCCCACTCTTTACCGACGGCTCGCAGGGCGAGACGCCCGCCTCGATCGATCAACGAGTGCAAGAACTATTGGCAGAGTAAGCGGCGCAGTTGCGGTCGAACCCCAAGGATTCTTGTCCGGAATCTTACGGTTTCCCCCGGATTTCCAGGTGTTGCAATCAAATTATTTGCCGTTAAAATCACGCGCGCACGGTTTCAGCCGCAACCTGTTCGCATGTCGGCACTGTACTCCTAGGAAAATGATTCAACGTGGAACTGGCAATCCTCACCAAGATGATCTTCACGCTCATCGGTGGCCTGGGTATCTTCCTGCTCGGTATGAAGTCGATGTCCGACGGCATGCAGGCCGTTGCCGGTTCCCGTCTGCGTGGGTTGATCAGTCTGGCCACCAATAACCGGATTTTGGCAACCGGTGTCGGGTTGGTTGTTACCTGTGTGGTGCAATCGAGTTCTATCACCACGGTGATGGTCATCGGCTTTGTCAACAGTGGGGTCATGCAACTGACTCAAGCCCTGGGCGTAATTATGGGTGCCAATATTGGCACCACGATTACTGGCTGGATTCTTGTACTGAAGATCGGCAAATACGGCCTGCCCATTTTGGGTGCCGCTGCCATTATTTATCTTTTCTCCAAAGGTGATCGCGTGCGCTTCTGGGCGATGGTCATTATGGGGATTGGCATGATCTTCTTTGGCCTCGAACTGATGAAGGACGCCTGCAGTCTGATCAAAGAGCATCCGAGTTTTGAGAGTTGGTTCCAGAGCTTTCAGGCGAACGATTACTTCGGCGTGCTTGGCTGTGCCCTCATTGGGTGCATGCTCACCGTCATGGTGCAATAGTCTTCGGCCACTCTCGGGATCACGATTTCACTTGCTTCTCAAGGTGTGATCAGCTATCCCACTGCAGCTGCCCTGGTGCTCGGAGAAAATATTGGCACGACCATCACGGCCTATCTCGCGTCACTCGGCGCGACGACCAACGCCCGCCGGGCGGCTTATTTCCACATTATCTTTAACCTGGCCGGTGTCCTTTGGATCACGGCAATCTTTCATTGGTACATTGAACTTGTGCAATATGTCGTTGGCGATGACGTCACAAAGGTTATCGTGGTGGACGGGAAACCGACCTACGCCACCACGGCAACGATCGCGGCAACGCACTCCATCTTTAATATCACCAATACGCTCATATTTCTTCCCTTCCTGCCAGTATTTGTGAAATTACTGGAACGATTTGTACCGGCAAAAGCTTATAAAGAAAAACCGCATCTGACCGATCTTGATGTCCGAATCCTAGACACGCCTTTACTTGCGATCGAACAATCGCAAAAAGAGATCGAAAAGATGGGGGACGGCTGCGCCAAAATGATGGATTGGCTCAAAACACTTTATAAACAAGAGAATCGCAATCGCTCTCTCGGCGAAAGACTACATCATCGCGAGCGGGTACTCGATTCGGTCCATGATGAACTTGCGGTCTTTATTACCTCACTGTTATCCGGAAACGTACCGCATGCAACTGCCGAAGAGGCACGACTTCAATTGCGGATGGCGGATGAATATGAATCTGTCAGTGACTATCTGGCCAACCTCGAAAAATTCGACCGTAAACTCCGTGATGTGGAACTTCG
>JAUWIQ010000166.1 GCA_030605285.1 Planctomycetota bacterium | reverse complement strand
GGCGACGGATCTCGAGATCACGCCCAGAGAACCGAGCGATGGCCGCCCGTTGCCCGGCCGTCCGGCTCGAGATGGGCAAAAATGGGTGCGGGCGTTAAGACGAGATCGACCCTATTATTGAGAGACAATCTCAAGAATAGGATGTTTATCCGCCTGTATTACACGTGTTTTCTTGCTACACATGGGTGTATGTATCCGATCTGATTGCCTAATTTCACCCCCGGTCATACAATTGTTTTAAACGGCCGTTTTATTTAGGGGGTGGTTTTCATGGGTAATGACACGACGCGATCGCGGATTTTACAGGCAGCTGGCGAAGCCTTTGCAGCAGTCGGTTATCGCAAAACGACGGTGCGAGATATCTGTCAAAAAGCGTGTGTCAATCTGGCGAGTGTGAACTATCACTTTGGGGACAAGCAACGGCTTTACATTGAGGCCGTCAAGCACGCCCGCCGTCTGCGGGAACAGCAGGCACCGATGCCGGAGTGGTCCGCAGAGACACCCCCAAGTCAGAAACTCTCGATGTTTATCCTGACCCTTATGCGGAGGATGTTGGGTGAGCAGGGCGACCCTTGGCAGACGCGACTGGTTTTACGGGAGATCATGGAGCCAACCCAGGCGTGCGAGGAAATGGTCCAAGAGGCCTTTCGACCCGTTTTTGAAATGTTGATAGGCATCCTTGCAGAGATGATGCCCCCCGAAACACCCACACACGAATTACACAAGTTGGCGCTAAGTTTGATTGGACAGTGTTTTTATTATCGGTCCAACGAGAAGATTCTGGGCATGATGATTTCACAACAGGAGTTGGACGAGCATTATTCCCTCGAGCAGTTGGCAGAACACATCACCCGTGTGATGCTGGCGGCGATCGGTCAACGTCCGCCTCTCGGAGCCAAACGTGCTGACAGCCAATCCAAGTTATCCACAAATGTTTGATCAGGCGGTTCTATGAAGCGGGAGGGTGAGGCAGTGCGGCACAAGGTAGCAGAGCAGAGCATAAATCGAATAGCAATGTTTCGCAAAACAATACAATCAAGCCATCGGCTGGAGAATCGTTGATGAACACCTTGGGTAAGTGTATGGTCTCCGCCGGCTTTCTCATTGCTGGTGGAATTAGTTTGTTTGTACTCAGTAGCCTGAAGCGGGCACCGGCAAGTAGTCAGCGAGATGTATTGCCCCCCGTAGTCAAGACAATAAAAGTACGTGATCAGAAGGAGGGGTTTTGGTTGTCGGTGGATGGAGAGGTAACTCCCTACCGTGAAGTCACGATTTCCGCGGAGGTTGCGGGCCAGATTAAGATCAAGGACCCTCAATGTTTTGCGGGTCAGTATGTCAAAAAGGGCGCGGTTCTGCTGCAGATTGATCCCGCTGATTATGACCTGGAAATGGAGCGCCTGGGCGAACTGGTAAGTCAAGCCAGAATCAACGCGGAAGAATTGGAAGTCGAGCATCGCAATACGCTCGAATTGATCAAACTGGCCGATGAGGAACTCAACATACTGCGCGGCGAACTGGAGAGGATTACGTCGCTGAATCGCCGGAATGTGGCAACCGATTCCGATTTGGATGCCGCACGACGGAACGAATTGGCATCCCGCAACACCATGCAGACGCTCGAGAACCAGAAATCCTTGCTGGAAAAACGGCGCGAAAGGATGCTCAGTGATATACACCGGATCGAAGCAGAACTACAAAAAGCGAGGGTGGACCGACAGCGCACGGAAATTCGCGCACCGATTAACGGGGTCGTGACGGAGGATTTAGTAGAAGCAGGGGCGTTCGTAGATCGCGGTCTGGCATTAGTCAGGCTGGAAGACACTTCCAAAGTGGAGGTCCACTTCAACCTGCAGTTGTCGCAATTGCAATGGCTCTGGCAGTACGCCGACAAGCAGCGGAAATTAGCGGATCGGATTTTAGGGAGCAGTTACAAATTACCGCATCTTCCGGTGGAGGTGATCCTTGCAGTGGAAGACCAGCAGTTCCAGTGGCAGGGAGAACTTGCCCGCTATGACGGAGCGGGTGTCAACGCAGTCACCCGTACCGTACCTTGTGTGGCGATCGTAGAAGAACGGGCACCCATCGATGTGACTGCTGGTGGCTTAAGTGATGTAGCAGCCCCGCCCGCCTTGCTGAGAGGTATGTTTGTTACCGTTCGAATCAAAATAGACCCCCAGGTGGCTCTCCTTGGTATTCCCGTGAATGCGGTACGACCAGGCGACAGGCTTTGGGTCCTGCGTGATGGCAAACTGGCGATTGAGCCGATCAATGTGGCAATCCGTGTCGATGGGGAGGCGCTGGTGGTTGCCTCCACCACCTCGGTCAAGGCCGGTGACGAGGTGATTACATCGCCACTCCCGTTGGCGATTGAGGGGATGTCGCTGAGAAAAGCAGGTTCCGAGGGGATTGTCGCTCCCCCTGTTTCTGTCAGTCGGCAGGAGAGTTAGCAATGCAGAAAATGGTCCGCTGGGCGATCAAAAATACGCCTGCCATGAACATGCTACTCATTGCCATTTTGTCCGTGGGTACTTTTAGTTTGGCCAGCATGCGGCGGGAGGTCTTTCCGGAGTTTGAGCTGGAGGTTGTGCTGGTAAGCGTTTCTTATCCGGGTGCCAGTCCCGACGAGATTGAACAGGGGATCTGCCAGAAGATCGAAGAGGCAGTCCGGTCGGTCGACGGGATTAAGAAGATTACCTCAGTGGCCAAGGAGGGATCCGGTAACGTAGTTCTGGAAATTCGATCCGATGTCGCTGATGTGCAAAAGATTGTGAGTGAGATACGTTCCGAAGTCGATCGGATTCCAAGTTTTCCCGAGTTGGCAGAGGACACCGAAATCCAGCAGATTACGATGCGTTGGCCGGCGATCAAAGTCGGTGTGCTTGCGCCGCAATCCGAAAAAAAAGTGGATGATCTCCAGCTGCGGGCGCTGGCGGAAAAAGTTAGAGACGATCTGTTGCAATTAAAGGAGGTATCCCAGATAAAACTCGAAGGAGCGCGGGATTATCAGATCGATATCGAGATTGATGAGAATACTCTGCGCAAGTACGGTCTGACGCTACAGGAATTAGCAGATATAGTACGCCGCGAAAACCTGGAGCTTCCCGGTGGCACGCTTCGCGCTGAAGGGCAGGAGCTACTGCTGCGGGGCAAGAACAAGCAGCTTAACGGACTTGAGATTGCCAGACTTCCCGTCGTCAGTGATGTCGGTGGTGTGGTATTGACTCTCGGTGACCTGGGGGAGGTCAAGGACGAATTCACGGATACCGCGGCTGTGAGTGAGGTGAACGGTCGATCGGCTTTGGTGTTAGCTGTCGAACGGACCAGTGATGAGGATCTCCTGGCAATGACCAAGGCAGTTCGCGACTATGTCAAAACTCACCAGCTTCCAGGTGGATTTGGCATGGTCTATTGGCAGGACATGTCGGTCGATGTCAAGGATCGACTCGATATGTTAGTGAAAAACGGACTGATGGGGTTGATTCTTGTTTTTCTAGTACTCGCTATATTTCTCGAACTGAAGCTGGCTTTTTGGGTGGCGTTGGGGATTCCTGTTGCCTTGCTTGGTGCGGGCAGCATTCTTCTCCTAGGTGGGCAAACGCTCAATATGCTCAGCATGTTTGCCTTTCTCATGGCACTTGGGATTGTCGTCGACGATGCGATTGTCGTTGGCGAAAACATTTATGCCCATCGACAGATGGGTAAAAATTTTATCCAGGCGGCCGTGGACGGAACGGTGGAAGTTGTGCCCTCGGTTATCGCCTCAGTGTCGACAACCATTGTCGCCTTTTGTCCGATGCTCTTCGTTTCGGGAGTGATGGGGAAATTTATCGCGGTGATGCCGATCGCCGTGATTGCAATGCTCGCCATCTCGCTGTTTGAGAGCATATTTATTCTTCCTTGTCATCTTGCACATCGGGACAATCTGCTTTTTAAGGTGTTTGGAGTCGTTTTTTACCTGGTTCATTTTTTGTTAGCAATCTTCAAAAAAATTAATCAGATGACAGCCGCGTTGCTCGAGTGGTTTGTCGAAGAAAAGTATTTGTCTTTTCTCCGTTGGGCACTGGTTTATCGTTGGCCAACACTTGCCGCCGCTTCCGCGTTGTTGATGTTGACTGTCGGATTTGTGCAAGCAGGAATCGTACCCTTTATTATTTTTCCGAAGCTTGACAGCAACAATATTCGCTCCAAGGTTACCTTTCCCGATGGTACCCCAGTTGCAATTACCGAAGCGGCCACCCGGCAAATTGAATCGGCACTCTGGCAGCTCAACGAGGAACTTGCGGCGGGTGGTGACTCGCCGGTTCTGTTAGCGTATCGCAATGTAGGTACGCAGCAGATGGCGGAGAATCCGGCGAAAGGAGCGAAGGCGTCAGGGAGTCATGTGGGTAACGTGGAGGTGCAGTTGGCGGATACCAGCAGTCGTGAAATCAAAAGCGAGGAGATTGTTTCGCTTTGGCGACAGCACACGGGAGAAATTGCGGGTACCGAAAGCTTGACCTTTGGATCACCCAATTTCGGTCCCGGTGGCAAGGCGATCGAGTTTAAGCTCCTGACAGCGGCTGGGCGGTTTGCAGAGTTGGAAAAGGCGGTGGAACTGTGCAAAAAAGAACTTAGGCAGTTTACAGGGGTATACGATGTGGATGACGATTCACGGCCCGGTAAGTGGGAGTATCAGATTCGCATTAAGGACGATGCCCGGGCAATGGGGATTACGACCGCCGACCTCGCGGAAACAATCCGTGCGGCTTACTACGGCGAAGAAGTCATGCGGTTGCAACGGGGTCGCCATGAGGTGAAATTAATGGTCCGCTATCCCGAAGCGGATCGTCATTCGCTGGCGAATTTTAAGGAGCTTCGGGTTCGCACGAACGACGACCAGGAGCGGCCCCTGACGGAACTGGCCGATGTGCAGATCGTTCGGGGTTATTCGGAAATCAATCGCATCAATCAGTTGCGTTCGATAACAATTAGTGCCGATGTTGAAGAGGGAGTTGGCAATGCACGGGAAATCGTCAGCAAAATGCAGACCGACTTTATGCCAGAGCTACTAAGAAAATTTCCGGATATCAAAGTCCGTTGGGAGGGACAACAGGAACAGACCAATGAGTCGATCGGCAGCCTGCTTATAGGTACCGTGGTCGCCTTGCTTGTGATGTTTTTTCTGCTGACATTGGAATTCCGCTCGTACCTGCAACCGCTGTTGATCTTTATCATCATTCCCTTTGGTATGATCGGCGCGATTTTTGGCCACGCGATCATGAATTTACCAATCACTCTTTTCAGTTTCTTTGGTTTGGTCGCGCTGACGGGCGTGGTCGTCAATGATTCGATCGTTTTAATTGATTTCATCAACGACCGTGTTCGTAGGGGGGTACCGATCGAGGAGGCTCTCCTCGATGCAGGCCGTCGACGTTTCCGCCCCGTGTTGCTGACCTCCATTACCACGGTTGCAGGGCTTTGCCCTATTTTGCTGGAGACCTCGTTTCAGGCGCAGGTTCTGATTCCGATGG
>JAUWIQ010000294.1 GCA_030605285.1 Planctomycetota bacterium | reverse complement strand
GGCACCTCAGTTTTTGGCACCTCAGTTTTTGGCACCTCAGTTTTTGGAGAGCGGACAATTTCACTCCGCGGTTCGGCTGTTTAAAGTGCCAAAACGGCCGCTTGATTTTTCCACTTCGGTTGGCACCTTTGGTGCGGTGCCTCGACCAAGGTGCCTGGGGCCGGAGGCGGATCCACAGTTCGCCTTGGCACAAATTCCAACCCAGGTGGCGTCTGTTCGCTCCGATTCAAATGCTCTGCCTCCGCTAAAGCAGGCGTGGTGGCCGTTGTATTGCGCTGCCTCAAAGTATCTGCAGAAACATCGACGTTGAATGGTGCAAACTGTCCGGGTAACTCCCAACGGATCGATTGATGACTGTTCTCCGCAGAGAGACTCGGCAATGCCGTGAGAGACAAATGAGGCGATATCCTGCCAGAGAGCTGCTGATTTCCAAACTCCTCCTGAGCTACTGGGGGTCTCTTGAGAGCCAACGGTTCGCTGACTCGGTGGCTCCGGTTTTCGGTAGAAACTCGCTCCAGACTTCGTTCGGAAGTCCGGGCGCCACTTGCAGTCTTTGCGGTCCTGTCCGGAGTGGCTGCGTCCAAAATGTGGGCCTTGGCTATCGGTGCCGCATCGGCCCTCGTCATGCGCAGCGCCTGCTGCAAACCTCCCAAGCCATTAACTGGCCCCGTAAGTGGCTGCAGGTATTGGGCGACCACGGCACCGCCAATAAACGCACCCAAGGCAAGCATGGATTTGATTAATTTCTGTTGTTTCATGTTTGCCACAACCTGATCTTTATGCTTATCTGCACGACCCAAAAGCTGAACATCACAGCGATTGACCGTGGTTGTTTTTAATGGGGATGGTTATTTTTAATGGGGAACTGAGAGGCCACTTACGCAAGATACCGTGATGTACCATCAAACATCGCGTTTGGGCATCTATCCGACAGCAGTAGCACTGATATCGGATAAACAACGGGAACCCTTCAGTAACACCGTAGAGGCTGGCAGAATTGAACCAGATTGATGTCAACCTATGCCGATTGTGTGTTTTTCGTTCGGTTGAACGCCTTTACGGAAAGTCACAGATTCAGTGGTTTACAGCACGATCCTCGGGGGGATGAGAGCCCTCTCCCAAATTGGCGAGCGAGATCGAAAACCGGGTACCGCTAGGCGAGATTTTGGCAGATTCTGAACTACTGCCACCAAGAGAATGGCCACTTGACCACCGAGGTCGCCGCCCCCTCATTCGCTGGAGATGGCTCTTCATTGTCATGATCGACAAAGTTACGCCAAGCTACCAGATCGTTGCCAAAATCACGATCCGTGAGTTCCTGCAATGCCAGAACGGCTTGATGTTGAAGTGCAGGATCCGCGCCTTTTGCCAGGGCCACGGAAAGGACCGCGACTGCTTCCTCATTTCCGCTATTCGTAAGGGCCGTCACCGCAGCCAATTTTACATCCAAATCTGCATCTTCATTACGAAGTACCTGACTTAGAATCGGTACGGATTCCGCGGAGCGTCTCTCGCCCCAGGCACGACAACTTTCTATCTGAACATCTCTATTTTTGTCATTCAACCCGGCCCGTATCACCAATTCCGCTAAAGGATTTTTGCAATTTGCAATGGACTTGACAATTTCCTGTCGGAGAACAGGATTTGATTCCTGCTGGATTTGTGCAGCCAACGCGCGGGCAATCTCCTCCTGCTCGGGGGGCGATGCCTTGGCTGCTGCAATGCCTTGACGCTTGATTTTCTCGAGTCTCACTCGCAGTGTCGGTCCGTAGCGGGCGGCCACTTCAGGAGGCACGGGAGCCCGGGTTGCAAATCCCAGTTTATCTGCCAACGGCAGTGAAGAGAGATCGAAGTTCTGGCAACCGGACAGCGCAAGCAATCCGATGGGGATAAGCCGTCTCAAAATAGCACAAACAGACATTGGTCTGATCCAGAGACTAGGAGCGAGGCGAACCCCGAGAGGGGCGGGACTATAGCAGACAGCAGGGGAGCAGTCCAATACCTCTCGATTTGGTAAATTTTTCCCCCCAAATATACGTGCTAGCATTTTTAGCCGGTCTCTGCACATTTTTACACTGAAAAATCAGTGCAGGCACCAACCGCCTCTTCCGACTAGAATATTGCCAGTGACGGTGCCACACCTCCTTTCCCTATGGATTCGACGCACCCGTATGCGCCCCACAACGAAGCAGACTGTTCGATTGAAACGCCGACAAGCACTGATGTCTGTGACCGTGTTCCTGTTTCTGCTGTTCCCGGGAAATTTCTGCCCTGGATTGGAAAAGGCAACCTTTGAGCGCGACGGCGCAACGATCCATGTGAGCGGCAAGATTTTAGTCGAAGCCGTTGATGGGGGTATCATTCTACAGGATCGACAGGGAAAACTGTGGCCGTTGCAACCGCAGGAAATCAAAAAGCGAGCCACAGACGATATTCCCTATCGGTCGATGAATCGAGATGAATTGGGACGTGCCCTGCTGGACGAATTGCCGGAGGGATTCCAGATCCATGAAACGGCCCATTACCTGATCTGCTACAACACGTCGAAACCCTATGCAGAATGGTGTGGAGCCCTGTTTGAGCGACTGATGCGAGCGTTTACCAACTTCTGGAAACGTCGCGACCTTCCCCTGACACCCCCTGAAATGCCCCTGGTTGCTTTGATCTTCGCGGACAAACAATCTTACAAACGCTATGCGGCACAGGAACTAGGTGATGGAGCCGATTCGATTGTTGGTTATTACAATCTCGCGACGAATCGAATCGTGATGTACGACCTCACAGGAGCCCAGAATCCGCAGCGGACACAAGACCGTCTGCGAAGCCGAGCCGAAATCAATCGTGTACTCTCCAAGCCTCAGGCGGGAAGACTCGTCGCCACGGTGATCCACGAAGCGACTCATCAGATCGCTTTCAACTGTGGTGTTCAGAAGCGACTGGCAGATATTCCTATCTGGCTCAATGAAGGCATGGCGATGTATTTTGAAACTCCCGATCTTCGTAGTTCGACCGGTTGGCGAGGCATGGGAGCCGTAAATCGAGAGCGACTCTACCAGTTTGGCAGCTACTGCAAAGCACGCCCCACAGACTCCTTGCTGACACTGATCTCTGACGGTCGGCGGATCCAGGGCAGCTCAACCGATCCTCGTTTTCAGGGTCCTGATGCAACACTCAATGCCTATAGCGAGGCTTGGTCTCTAACGTACTACCTACTCAAACACAAGCAGAAACTTTTTGTCGAGTACCTTAAGTTTTTGAGCCAAAAAAAACCGGGTGAGCGCGATACCCCCGAACAGCGGATCAGAGAGTTTGAAAAAGTTTTTGGAAAAATCGAGTTGCTGGAAAAAGACTTTATGCGTCAGACGACGCGACTGAAATAATCTCTGACACCGGTACTTTCTGCGCACCGCATTGACGCGATCGGCCGCTGCACCTACCCGGCGCGAATGCGTTCTTCGACCCGTCGAATGGCATCTTCCACTTGGCAGGACTGGTTTGCCATCTGCAACGAATCACCACGGGCCATCCAACCCGTGACACGTTTTTGTGCCGAAATCACTGTGGCATAACTTCGTTTGCCGAAATAATCTCCAATCTCAGATAGAGCATTGCGCGTATGCTTGCGCGCCAGCCACATAGCCAACATGCGGGGGTGGCTGATTGACTTGACTTTACGATAGGACCGCAGGCTCTCGGGCTCCAAACCAAAAGTATCACAGACCGCCTTCTCAATGTCGGGAAGTCTCACCGCATAACCATGGGGCAGGATTAAATCTGCGAGGGCGTCTTCGGCGGCGCCGAGGGCAAGTGGGGTGCCGACTGCTAAACTTGTCGCATGCAGGCGGTT
>JAUWIQ010000443.1 GCA_030605285.1 Planctomycetota bacterium | reverse complement strand
GGAAGCACCAAAATCATGAACAGCGTCCGACGATCGCGCAGTTGATCGCGCATTTCGCGACGAAAAATGAGTTTGATGTTTTTTAAGGTCATCGTTTTTTTATGAGCTCGTCGCTGCCGACCGCAGCTTTTCCTCCGCATCGCGGATGAGGTCAAAGAAAAGATCTTCCATGTCCACCGCCCGAGATTGCTGCTGGAGTTCGGCGATCGAGCCGGTTGCCAGGATGTGCCCGCGATGCATGATTGCCACTCGGTCACAGAGTCGCTCGACTTCCCGCATGATGTGGGAAGAAAAGATAATGCACTTTCCCTGATCGCGGAGCCGGGAGATGATGTCGAGCAAACTCCGCGCGACCAGGACATCCAGACCGGAGGTGGCTTCGTCGAGGATAATCACAGGTGGATCGTGTACCATGGCCCGAGCGATCGATACCTTCTGTTTCATCCCGGTCGACATTTTAACGCCTAGCACATCCCGTATTTCATCCATTTGCAATTGCTTGAAAATCTCATCCATCCGATTTTGCAGCGCATCTTCGTCGATGTCGTAGAGGCGACCGAAGTAGGCGACCATTTCCCAGGCCGTCATGCGGTCGTAGACACCCGTGCCGGCGGAAACGAAACCGATTTGGAGGCGGACTTGAGAAGGCTGTCTCGCGACATCGTAACCGTTGATCGTGGCGGTACCCGAGGTCGGCTGTAAGACGGTGCCGAGGATTCTCAGGGCCGTTGTCTTGCCTGCACCATTGGGCCCGAGCAGACCGAACACCTCCCCCGCGACCGCGTCAAAACTGATGCCCGCGAGGGCAATCTGCGCACCGCGCTGGAAGTCGGCATAGTGTTTGGTGAGCTCGCGGACTTGGATCATGATCGTCGCATCGCCTGTGAGGGGTTGCAATATATTTCGGGGAAAAGTGTCGTAAGGTAAGCTTCAGTTCGCTTCACATGTAACGACTGGCGGTTCGGGCACTTCGTCGATGAGTTCATAAAACACGTTGCGCTGACGCGGGGTATAGCCCAGGTCGGAAATGCAATGGCGAATCTGTTCGAGCGAAAGATGGTGCACTGTGCCTGCTTCTGCGACAACATTTTCTTCGATCATAAGACTTCCCATGTCGTTGGCTCCGTAGAGCAGGGCCAATTGACCAGTCTGCATGCCCTGCGTCACCCAGCTCGATTGAATGTTGTCGATATTGTCCAAATAGAGCCGACTGACCGCCTGGGTCTTGAGATACTCAACGGCACTGGTTGGCGGAATGTGGGACATCTCGGTCCGCTCGGGTTGGAACGTCCAGCAGATAAAGGCAGTAAACCCTCCCGTTTCATCTTGCAATTGTCGAATCCGCTCCAGGTGTTCGATCCGTTCAGCCAGCGTTTCCACGTGTCCGAACATCATCGTCGCCGTACTGCGACCCCCCAGTTGATGCCAGCTACGCATCACCTCAAGCCAGTCCTCGGTAAGTACTTTCCCGCGTGTGATTTCCTTGCGGACGCGATCGACAAGAATTTCGTCGCCGCCGCCCGGGAGGCTGCCGAGTCCGGCTGCTTGGAGTCGCTCCAGCACGGTGCGAATCGGCAAGCGATTTAGTTTAGTAAATGCGTGTAATTCAGGAGGACTAAAGCCGTGGATGTTGACCTGCGGAAAGTGGGCTTTGATGTCCGTGAGCAGCTCTTCATACCACTCGAGTTTCAGTTCCGGATGCAATCCGCCCTGCAACAGGATCTGATCGCCACCCAATTCCACCGTCTCAGAAATTTTTTGCAGCAATACGTCACGGTCTAGAAGATAACCCTCGGGATCCTTCGGGCCGCGATAGAATGCGCAGAAATCGCAAACCGCGCTGCAGATGTTCGTGTAATTGATATTCCGGTCAATGTTGTAGGTGCGGTAATTCTCTGGATGCATTTGGCGCGTGATGCAGTCGGCAGCACGGCCTAATTCGGCAAGTTCATGGGACTCCAGAAGCGCCAGGCCCTCCTCGGGCGTGAGGCGGTCGGCGCAATTTCCGCTTCCCGAGGTGGTGCGTACGATCCGTTTTTCCAGGATTGGGGCAATCGGGCTAATCAACTTGCGTCCCAAGTGGATGTCGTCAGGCTTTCCCCGGCCGGGGCGAGGCCCAGTTTCTCGGAAAGCTCGTGGAAAAGTTGAAGCCCCTGCTGTTGCTTGGGGCCTAAATGAAAATTCAGATTATTGCAGAGGTAATCGAGACACTGCGGTTGCGTGAGCCCCAACGCGGGTGCTTCCGCCTCGGCAATTTCGGCCAGATGTGCTTCTCCGGCATCCCGGGCACTGGCCAGTGCTTGCTCAATGCCGGGCAGTGGCGTTTCCACACGCGCCGCCCAAAGTGCAAACACAAAGGGGAGCCCTGTCCAGCGTTGCCATTGATCGCCGAGATCCCAAACCGCTTGAAAGCTTCCGGCCGGTGAGTGGATTGCCCGGTCGCCAATCAGCAGTACCGCATCACTGGAGACATCCTCGAGCGAGGCACCGATCGGCAGGAGTTTTAGTTCTGGCTGAAGGTTGTACTGTTGATCCAATAAAATCTGAATCAGTGCGATACTCGTTCGAGAACCCTCATCCAAGGCGAGAGAACGAATCTGATCGATCGGCGTGCGGCTGAACAGCTTGACACTCAGCACCGGTCCCTGGCACCCGATACATGCGTCCGAGACCACCTTGTACCGTGCGTTGCCCAGCAACTCGATCGACGGGATCAGGGCTACATCCAGGCTGCCCGTCGCGAGTGCATCAGCAAGTCGGCTTGGCAACTGATAGACGATACTTGCATCAGGTGCTAGCTGTTCGAGCCCGTACACCAACGGTTTGGTGTTGAGGTAATTGACGGCACCGATTCGTATCGGTTCC
>JAUWIQ010000092.1 GCA_030605285.1 Planctomycetota bacterium | reverse complement strand
CTCATCAAGCCGTTCCAACGCTTTTTCCGCTGATAATCCGGTCTCTTTTGCTAAAGCATCTATTGCTTCATTCCCAACGCCAACCGGTATTGCCATATCCTGTGGTACGATTTCTTCAAGTTGTTCCAAAATGTTTTGTGCTAATTGTGCAATACTTGGATCCTGTAGCAATTGGGCAACCGGGATCACGATGCCCAAACTGGCCTGCACATGGTTACGCAGTTCCACCGCCATCAGTGAATCAATTCCTAAATTGTTCAGCGGTTGGTGGACATTGAGTTCGTCGGACGAAATACGCAGGACCCGAGAAAGCTGTTCCTTGAGGAATTCCTCGATGATTTGCGGACGTTCGGCTTCACTTGCAGCGCGAACCTCCGCGCGTGATATCGTCGGCTCCTCGGCGAGCTGCTGCGCCGAGTCGTCTCCCTCCATGCCGGTCTCGATTTGCAGCAGATCCGCAAAGAGTGAAGATTGGGCAGCGCGGGGATGGAATTGCCACCACTCGGGCCAATTCGCTGGGATGACCGCTGTCTGGATGGCACCCTCCCTAAGAAGTTGCGCGAGCGCCGCCAAACCCTGTTGCGGAGAAAAGGAATACATGCCTTGCGGTGCAAAACCGCGACCGATTTCTCGTTGGCTGCGGGCCACCATACCGACCTCGTCCCAGAATCCCCAGTTCACCGTCAGGGCAGCCTGCCCTGTGGCACGACGATGATGTGCGATCGCGTCAAGAAATGCGTTTGCAGCGGCATAGCTGGCTAACAGCGGCGAACCGAGCAAAGAGGCCCCCGAGGAAAAATTGACGAAGAAATCGAGCGCAATCCCTGCGAATGCTTTGTGTAAAAACCAAGTCCCGGCAACCTTCGGCAACAGCACATTCTGAAGTTTTGGAATTTCCAGATCCATGAGTTGCTGGACATCGACAACACCCGCGGCATGGACAACCCCACGCACCGGTGGCCATCCTTCCGCTTCGGCCCGAGACAACAAGTCCACAATGGCCGACGGTTGACTCACATCCGCAGCCGCCACCAAGACGCGGGCGCCTGCGTGCTCCAATTCACGAATTGCATTGACTTGTGCGGCGAGTCGCGGATTTTCCTTGGCGGCGGTATCCCAGTGTGTGCGGGGTGGCATTTCACTTCGGCCGACCAAAATAAGCTGGCGGGCACCCTGGCTGACCATCCAGCGGGCCACCAGCAGACCGAGATCGCCCAATCCGCCTGTGATCAAATAGCTTGCATCCGCCCGCCACCGCCAGCTGGCCGCCGCGGTTGCCCGAGCAGGCTTGGGAACGAGCCGCGCCGCATAACGCTGCCCCCCACGATACGCGATTTGGCGTTCGCCATCGGGAGCCGTGATTTCGTCCCCCAGCCAACCTGCCACGTCTGCCACTTTGCCGTTGGGATCAAGATCAATCAGCCCGCCCCAGAGTGCGGGTAATTCCTCGGAGACAACACGTCCCATTCCCCACAGCGGAGACTGGATGAGTCCCGGGACCTCAAGCTGCTCTCCAACCGACTGGGCACCGCGGGTTACCATCCAGAGCCGGGGCGATTCGGATTGCCCCAACTGTTGCAGATGCTGAATCAGGTGGACTAAACTCTCGGGCCCCAGGACGCGTGCCTGCTCGATACCCTGGGCATCAAGCTGGTCATTATCAACCGCATCGAGACCCCAGAGGTGTACGAACCCGCGACAAGCGGACAATCCGCTCTCCGCAATTTCTTTCAATACCCGTTGCAGGTGCTCGCCGGATTCCGGGTTTACAAGATATTCTGTCTCGCTAATGCATTGGTACTTGCTACTGCAACGCACTAATACCGCTTCGTGACTCTTCGTCCGCAACCGACTTTGCAGAGATTCAGCCACTCCCCCCGAATCGGCCAACACAATCCAGGTTCCCGCCTGTTCGCGACATGCGTTTGCCTCACTCGCCGTAGCCACCCCAAAATCGCTGTTGCGGGCCACCACCACCACGTGGGGAGCCGTTACGTCCCCAGTCGCCGATCTGGAATCTTCGGCAGCCTCTTCCGGCATGGCCACCGCCTGCTCGTACCCGCAATCTTCAAGCAACTGAATCCACTGACGTGGAGAAATAAGCGGGTTGTGCGGTCGCAGTTCCGTATCGGTAAAACGCCACCAACCCTCAGTCATCCCGAAGATCAGATCCAGCCACCTTTGCGGGCGGGCTCCCTCGAGCAAAACAACAACCCCGTGAGGTGTCAGGAGCTGGCGAATGTGGTCCATCGTCACGCGCAGATCCTGCGTTGCATGAACGACATTCGCTGCCAGGATCAGATCGAATTGTCCTGTGGCAAAACCCTGCAACGCAGGATCCTGCTCAATATCCAAGACACCGTAACGGACGAACGGATAGTGATTAAATTTCTGCTTGGCTTTACGGGTAAAGAGTTCGGAAACATCGGTGAAAACATATTCGGTCCGCTCCGGCGACAACCGCGGTAGAATCTGCGATGAGGTACCCCCGGTACCTGCACCAATTTCGAGAATTTTTACCGGTCGCTGGGGTTCAAGGTCCGCAAGCGATTGCACAATCGTCTCTTCCACCAGGGCATTGAGCGTGCGTGCGAAGGGAGACTCCTGATAGAGTCTTTCCACAAGTTCCGAGGACCCTGCGGGAAAAAGCAACTGCAGCGGATCCGTCTTTCCGCTGAGCACTCCGGCGAGATTTCCTCCACAGCCACCGAGTAAAGTCAACTCGGCATCACATTCAGTAAAGCGCGCGGTGAGCAGCGACCGCATTTTCTCGGGATCCGGCTGCGGGGGGACTCCCTCTGCCACAATCCAACCCTTCGCTGAAGATTTTACGATTCCTTCCTCGGCAAGTATCCCTAGCAGTCGACCGAACAGCCGCCGGTGCGAATCAAAGACTCCGAGTTTTGTGGCGAGTTCATCCTCTCCAACCACTTCACCTGCAACGGGTGTCCAGCCAAGCTGGCTCAGTGCACGGCGAACATAGGCGGCACTCAGTCGATCGAGTTCCCGATCGAAATCCTGATACCTTGGCAGGGCAAACTGCTGATTCAAACGATCCACTCCAGCCTGCACACGGCTGCGGACAACTGCGGGCGGCGGAATAGAGTCTGCCGATCTGCGGGGCAAGCACTGGTCGAGTCTTGATTTGGGCTGCCACTGTATTTCGTAAAAGGCCTTCTCAAGACTCTCCGCCTGCTGGCCCGTCTTCTGAGCATGCGCCTGCTCCCCAGGCACTTGCTCCCCAGGCACTTGCGGACTGGCGGCGGCCACGGTGTCGGAGGCTGTCTCCTCGATCCAATAGCGCTTCCTCTGAAAAACATAATGCGGGAGCGATGCCTTGCGGCGTGGATAATCGCGATCAAAGCCCGCCCAATCGATCTCCACACCCCGCACATAGAGGTCGGCGAGACTCTGTAGCATTTGGGACCAGTTATCACGATTTTCCCGGAGACTGGGGACCCAGACATACCCGTCCCCACTGGTACACCGCCGCCCTGAAGCCGTCAGAATCGGGTTGGGTCCGATCTCGAGAAAGACGTTCACATGCTGCTTTTCCAGTTGCCGAACACCATCTGCAAACCGGACCGTCTCACGGATATGGGTTCGCCAATAATCCGCCGCAGCGATTTCTGTCGAAACCACACGGCCATAAACGTTGGAGACAATCGGAATTACTGGCTCTGCAAACCGAATTTCCTGACAAACTTTTTCGAAGTCATCGAGCATCGGGTCCATCAGTTCAGAATGGAAAGCATGGGAAACGACCAGTCGCTTTGCACGTATCCCGTCAGCCTGCAAGGCACTGACCACTGCGTCCACGGCCTCGTCGGCTCCTGAAACCACCGTTTGGTTTGGATCGTTGACCGCCGCAATGGAAATGTCGCTGCGCCCGCTCCGCTCGATTGCGTGAGCCACCCGCGGTTCGTTGGCCATGATGGCAACCATCTGTCCGGTATTCGGGAGCTGCTGCATGAGCTGGCCCCGCGCGGCGATCAATTTGAGACCGTCTTCCAGGCTGAAAACCCCGGCCGCACAAGCCGCGATGTATTCGCCAACGCTATGCCCCACCACAAGATGTGGTTCGATTCCCCAACTCCTCCACAATTCGTAAAGGGCGTATTCGATCGCAAACAAGGCCGGCTGCGTATAGGCTGTTTCGTCAAGCGGAGAATCGGCACCCCGTGCGGGATACAAGACCTCCAGCAAGGGAATCTCCAGATAGTTACTTAAGATCTGGTGACAACGATCAATGACACGGCGAAATGTAGGCTGTGTCTGATAAAGTTCCCGCCCCATGCCGACGTATTGAGACCCTTGACCCGTAAACAGGAATGCGATCTTCGTCGGCTGCTGGCTGTCTACGCGACCCCGTTCGAGCCCTGCCGATCGCTGTCCCGCACGCGCGGCGCCTAACAGTTGCTTTGCCTGCTCGATACCCTCAGCGGCCAAGGCAAGACGATGCGTAAAATGCGAACGACCGGTGGCAGCCGTGTAACAGACATCAGGAAAGTGCAGAGGTTGATCCAGGGCATCGTGATATTTTCCCGCAAGTTCTTTCAACGCTTGTTCGCTCTTCGCTGAAAGTACCAGTAAGTGTTTGGGACGGTCATTTTCGGGACGCACTTCAGGCAGATCCGGTGCTTGTTCGAGTACAAGATGTGCATTCGTGCCACTGAATCCAAAGGAGCTCACACCTGCAATTCGACGATTGCGACGGGAAGGCCAGACCTGCAACTGAGTTGGAACGACCACCGGGATATCATCCCACGGAATGTAGGAATTTGGTTGCTTTAGATTGAGATGGGGAGGAATTTCACCGTGACGCAACGCGAGCACAACCTTGATCAGACCGGCAATTCCCGCAGCGGATTCCAGGTGCCCGATATTGGTTTTTACAGAACCGACCGCCACGGGCTGAGCCTGAGAACGGCCATCACCGAACACTGCGGCCAGTGCCTGCATTTCAATCGGATCACCGAGAGATGTCCCGGTTCCATGCGCTTCCACATAGTCGACATCCGAGGGCTCGATACCCGCATCGGCAACCGCATCGCGAATGAGCGATTCCTGGGAGGGTCCATGGGGCGCTGTCAGCCCATTACTGTGCCCATCGTGATTCACGGCAGAACCGCGGATCAACCCCAAAATCCGATCCCCATCTTTCGCTGCATCCGAGAGGCGCTTGAGTAGCACCATTCCACACCCTTCACCGCGCACGTACCCGTCTGCAGTCTGGTCGAATGTCTTACAGCGACCATCCGGGGAGAGCGCCCGAACCTCGGAGAGGGCAATCATGGCGGAGGGATCTAACATTAAGTTCACGCCGCCGGCCAGAGCCGAATTGCATTCGCCCTTACGAAGACTTTCCACAGCAAGATGCACCGCGACTAATGATGACGAACAGGCCGTATCGAGCGCAAGGCAGGGGCCGCGAATCCCAAGAAAGTAGGCTAAGCGCCCGGCTGCAACACTAAGGCTTGTACCCGTTGCCGTGTAGGTGTCGATACTCGCCAGATCACCACTGCGGGAACTGATGCGTGCATAATCGCACGTGCTAATACCCACAAAAACACCGGTACGCTCCTTTTCGAGCTGATGCGGTGCTTGGCCCGCATCCTCGAGGGTTTCCCAGGCGATCTCCATCAACAAGCGCTGCTGCGGATCGATACCCACCGCTTCCCGTGGAGCGATACTGAAAAATTGCGGATCAAACTGATCCACTTGGCGCAAAAAACCTCCGCGCCGCGTGTACATTTTCCCGCCCATCGCCGGATCGGGGTTGTAGTAGCGATCCACATTCCAACGGTCTGCAGGGATTTCTCCAATCGAGTCAAACCCATTTTTCAACAATTGCCAAAAGGCCTCGGGGGTATCTGCACCGGGGAAACGGCAACCCACGCCGATGATCGCAATTGGCTCACCACGACTCCGCCGAAAGATATCTGTACCCGACTCCACGCTCGCACCGTGGGTCGTTAATTTTCCCAGGTGCTCAGCAAGTGTTGCAATGGTCGGGTAGCTGTAAAGCAACGTGGGAGAGACCGGTTGACCAAGCCAGTCTTCTAATTCACCCGACATACTGACCAACGTCAACGAGTCGAGACCGAAACGGTCAAACGACTCGTGTACTCCGACGACATGGGGATCTTTACGCATCTGTCGTGCGATACGGTCGACCAACCAACCTTGAATGGTGTGGGCAACCGAAGAGGCCGCCAACGCCGGTTGTACGTGTGCCGGTGGCAGTGTTCTCGCCAAGGGTACATCGCTCTCGAGGGACCAATGGCCCGATACCTCGAGAGTGCCCGCCTCAAACTGACGACGACACGCATTGCGTTGAACTTTTCCGCTGGATGTTTTCGGCAAACTCCCCGCTTTGAGCAGTAACACCGTGTGTACTGGAACATCATATTCCTGCAACACCGCCTGACGAATCGCGTCAAACACCGCATCGTGTTTAATTCGTCGGTATTGTCGCTTGATTTCCTGGGCAACGATCAGTCGTTCGTCGTTGTCCACTTCGACGGAAAAGGCAGCCCCCGCACTCTCTTGGAGGCAGTTATGGGACCCGGTCACGGTTTTTTCAATGTCCTGCGGATAGAGGTTGCGACCTCGGATAATGATCAGGTCTTTGCAGCGACCGGTGACAAAAAGTCGATCGTTGTGAAGAAATCCTAAGTCGCCCGTTCGCAAAAAGTCACGATCACCCTCCACGAGGCGGGCGTGAAAGACGCGCTCTGTCTCTTCGGGGTTTTTCCAGTAACCAACCCCGACACAGGGGCCCGCTACCCAGATTTCTCCGACGCTGCTTGCAGGCAGCGTCTGGTGGGATTCAGAATCGACAATCAACACATCGGTGTTCGGGAAAAGCCGCCCACAACTTACGAGACGACGAGCCCTGGCATGATCATCCGCCACCTCAGTCACCACATGTTTTTCCAATTGTTCGCTATCAAACGAGCGAATGACCGGCAACTCTTTTTTGACACTCCCAGTAACGATCAGGGTGGTCTCGGCCAACCCGTAACATGGGTAGTGGGCCTCTGCACGGAATCCAAACGGTGCGAACTTGCGCGCAAATTCATCGAGTGTGTCCGCACGGATCGGTTCGGCACCGTTGAAGGCAACACGCCATTGACTCAGGTCAAGACCTTCACATTGTTCCGGAGTGATCTTTTCGTTACAGAGTGCATAGGCAAAGTTGGGCCCACCCGCAATGGTGACCCGATATTTCGAAATCGCCTTCAGCCAGCGAACCGGTTTTTGTAGAAAAGCCATCGGGGGCATGAACACATTGAAGCGTCCGATGAATAGTGGTTGTAAAACACCACCCACCAAACCCAT
>JAUWIQ010000461.1 GCA_030605285.1 Planctomycetota bacterium | reverse complement strand
TGCCCCATCTCCTCTGCGGTTGTGCTGGGGACCGTCGGGGTGGGTTTGTCGGGCGACTTGCGATCCTTGACCACCGGCACCGGTTTGGCAGCGGGCGGCTTGGCCTGGGAGGGCTGCTTGGCTGTCGGTGGGGGGGGATCTTCCGCCCCGGTTGTTTCGGGGGCTTCACGCGCTTGATCGTCCGCAGGCTTTGCCGACGGAGGCGCGCTCGCCGGTTCTGCGGTTGGCTCCAGGGTGATCAACGACTCACCGATCGCCACCGTCTGTCCGACCTGCACGTGGATCGTGGCCACCCGTCCCGCGTGGCTGCTGGGGATTTCAGCGACCGCCTTATCGGTTTCGAGTTCGACAATCCCCTGCTCGGCCTCAATCGTATCCCCCTCGGCAATCAGAATATTGAGTACATCGCCAGAATCGAGTCCCTCGCCAAGATCGGGTACTTTAACTTCGATTGCCATATCCGAGCCTCTTCGTTAGGGAGGGGAGATCCGAGGAACGCCCTGCCGTTATTTCCACCCGCTGCACTTCATTTTCAAGCAAAATAAGGATCGACTTTATTTTGGTCGTAGTTCAATTGTTTGATCGCCTCACCAACTTTTTTTAGCGGCAGCTTCTCCTGCTGTGCAAGTTTATAAAGTGTGGCGATCACGATGCTTTCGGCATCGACCTCAAAATGTCGGCGCAATGCGTCGCGTGTTTCACTGCGCCCCAGACCATCGGTGCCAAGAACATAGAGGTCGCCCGGAATCCAGGGGCTGATCTGTTCGGCGACGGCCCGGACATAGTCGGATGCGGCGATAAAAGGCCCCTCTTGATCCGCGATTATTTCCTCAAGATAGCTCCGTTTTGGCTTTTCCGTGGGATGCAAGCGGTTATGACGCTCGGCGGCCTGCGCTCCCCGGGCCAATTCCGTGTAGCTGGTAACACTCCAGACCGTGCTCGCGATCTGGAACTTTTCCGCCAGCATTTCCTGGGCGGCGAGGCTGCAGTTGAGAATCGCACCGCTGCCGAACAATTGCACGTGGTGCTGGGCATCCTCCAGGTCGCGAGTTTTTAGCTTGTACATGCCGCGGACGATGCCTTCCTCCACCCCCTCCTGTTCCGGGATCGGCGGCATCAGATAGTTGTCGTTCTCGCAAGTGATGTAGTAGAGCGAGTCTTCGTTTTCCTCGCACATGCGGCGCATTCCGTGCAGCACAATCACTGCAATTTCATAGGCATACGCCGGGTCGTACGAGCGCACGGTCGGAAAGGCAATCGCGTTGAGCAGGCTATGCCCGTCCTGGTGTTGCAGGCCTTCGCCATTCAGGGTGGTTCGGCCCGCGGTCCCACCGATCAGGAAGCCGCGTGCCCGTGCATCGGCAGCGCACCAGATGAGATCGCCGATTCGCTGAAAGCCGAACATCGAATAGTAAATGAAAAATGGGATCATCTGCTCCCCGTGCGCCGAGTAGGAGGTACCGGCGGCAATGAACGAGGCCATGCTCCCAGCTTCCGTAATCCCCTCTTCAAGGATCTGTCCATCTTTTGCCTCCTTGTAATAGAGCAGCTGCTCCGAATCGACCGGCTCGTACAACTGGCCCGAGTGGGCATAAATGCCACACTGTCGGAAGAGCCCCTCCATACCAAAGGTACGGGATTCGTCCGGAACGATCGGCACAATACGATTACCGACAGTCTCATCGCGGAGCAGTTTGCTCAACAATCGCACGAATCCCATCGTGGTCGACATCTCCTTGCCCTTGCTGCCGCCAAGAAATTCCTCGTAGCGGTCGAGTCTGGGGGTCTGGAGTGTGATCGTTTTCGTGTTCCGAGCGGGCAGGTAGCCTCCCAGAGCCTCCCTGCGTTCTCGTAGGTATTGCATTTCCGGACTGTCGTCCGCCGGTTTGTAGAACGGAGCCGTGGCGACATCATCATCAGAGATCGGGATCCCGAACCGACTCCGGAATTCTCGCAGCTCTTCCTCGTTGAGCTTCTTCTGATTGTGCGATACGTTGCGACCTTCGCCCGCTTCGCCCAGGCCATACCCCTTGATGGTTTTTGCCAAAATGACCGACGGTCGATCGCGACATTCCATGGCGGCCTGATAGGCGGCGAACACTTTTTCAGGATCGTGTCCACCGCGGCGAAGTTTGACTAATCGTTCGTCGGAATAGTTGCTCACCATCTCCAACAGTTCGGGATATTTGCCGAAGAAATGCTCACGGATATAAGCCCCGCCGGCGACCTTGTATTTCTGGTACTCGCCGTCGACAACCTCCATCATCCGCTTAGCCAGCAGGCCACTCTCGTCTTTTTTGAGCAGGATGTCCCAGTCATCGCCCCAGATGACCTTGATCACATTCCAGCCCGCACCACGGAAGAGGGCTTCCAGTTCCTGAATAATTTTACCGTTTCCCCGCACCGGCCCATCGAGTCGTTGCAGATTGCAGTTGATCACAAAGAGCAGGTTGTCCAACTTCTCCCGTGTTGCCAGTCCGATCGCACCGAGAGTTTCCGGTTCGTCACATTCACCATCGCCCAGGAAGGCCCAGACTTTACTGCGACTGGTATCTTTGATGCCCCGGTCATGGAGATACTGATTGAACCGTGCTTGGTAGATTGCCATGATGGGAGCCAAGCCCATCGAGACCGTGGGGTACTCCCAGAAGTCCGGCATCAGCCAGGGATGCGGGTAGGACGAAAGTCCGGGCTCCGCGCGTAATTCCCGGCGAAAATTGGTGAGGTTTACCTCACTG
>JAUWIQ010000112.1 GCA_030605285.1 Planctomycetota bacterium | reverse complement strand
CCCGCACGGGTGTTTTGGAATTCGGGCGGCGATGCGCTCTACAGCGGTCGTCGCGTTTCCGCTCCGACCCCACTCGGCAAGGAGGATGATTGGAAAACATACCGCTTTGATTTTATCTCGTACGATGACCTGGCTGGGTTGCGCTTCGATCCGGCAGGTGCGACCGTTGCGATCAAGGAAGTCCGGCTTTACCGGCATGAGTTGCCCCGCAAGGTGGCCTTCAATAAGGAAGGGGCGAAAGCCGATTACAGTAACAAAAGCTATCCGGTCGGACGCGCGGTCGATGGCAAAGTCCGGGACGATTATGATGGCTGGGCTTCCGATCCCATGCTGGGTGAAACCCGTCTGGCTTCGTTTGCCTTTGAAGAAAAAGATACCATCGATTTTAAGGGAGGTGCCACGCTGCGTTTCCTCATGGACCAGCAGTATCTCACCGGCAAGCATACGCGGGGTAGATTTCGATTTTCGGTGACCGATCAGGAGGAGGTGCTCTACGGGATTCCTCCCGAACTTGTCGAAGGGGTCGAGACGCCGACCGATAAGCGGACAGCAGAGCAGACAGAACAACTCAAGGATTTCCACAAAAAAGACTCGAAAAAACGAAAAGAATTCGTCACCGCATTAAATCAGGTGAAAGTGCCGCGGGAGGTCGATAGAGAACTCAAGCAGCTCCGCTATCGGGTGCTGGTACTCGGGCAGCCTCTTCCGGAGGATCCGCAGCTGCTCGATTTGAAGCGGGCGATTAAATTGAGTACGCGGCAGTTGGGAAATCGACGTTTGACGGTGGCTCAGGACATTGCCTGGGCCTTGATTAATAATCCTGCTTTCCTGTTTAATCATTAAAAATTGACCGAGGGTTATCCCGGCATTGATTTCCGGGTCTCATTCCAATAACGAGGAGAAGACCGATGCTCGTCATTCCAGGCCAAGTCGCCAAAGATTTGTGTGATCGTCAGCTTGGCGTGAGCCGTCGCGATCTATTGCGTGTGGGAGGTGCCGGGATGCTGGGCCTGGGGCTCGGTTCCATGTTGGAGTTGCAGGCCTCGGCCAGTACGTCCGGGGCCGGGGGAGGCCCAGGTTGGGGCAAGGCCAAAAGCATCATCCTCTGCTACTTGCAGGGTGGGCCGAGTCATCTCGATCTTTGGGATCCCAAGGAGAACGTGCCGGACAACGTGCGGAGTGGCTTCAAACCGATTTCGACGCAAATTCCCGGCGTCAAATTTACGGAGAATTTACCGCAGCTTGCCAAGGTGAACGACAAGTTCACGATGATTCGTGCGATGAGCTACACGTCTAAAGGGCTTTTCAATCACACCGCCGCGATCTATCAGATGATGACCGGTTACACCACCGACAAGGTGAGTCCCTCGGGACAACTCGAGCCGCCGAGTCCTAAAGATTTTCCCAACTTCGGCGCCCAGTTGATTCGTCTGCGACCGACCGAGCAACCGATGCTCCCCTTCGTGATGCTGCCGCGCCCGTTGCAGGAGAGCAATGTGGTAGGCAAGGGGGGGACGGCGGGTTTTCTCGGCAAGGCCTACGATCCCTACACGCTCTATCCGACGGGCGATGACATGGATATGACCAAAATGGATCGTATCAAGATCGACGATCTCAAACTGCATCCCGAGGTCTTCGCGGATCGCTTGCAGCGACGGGCGCGGTTGCGGGAGGTGATCAGCTCGGGAATGCCCAAGATCGATAAAGCGGTGGCGAATTACAAACTCAATGGTTATTACGACCAGGCACTCAATCTCATCGTTTCGGGTCGGGCGCGGGATGCGTTTGCGCTGGAGCGGGAGTCGGTCGATATGCGGGACCGTTATGGCCGCAATACCTTCGGGCAGAGCTGCTTGCTCGCTCGCCGGTTGATCGAGGCGGGCACCCGGGTGGTGGAAGTGGTCTGGCCCAAGGTGGCGAATTCCGACAATCACTCCTGGGCCCATCACGTGGGACTTTCCAATCGGATGAAAGATCAGTCGGCACCGATGCTCGACAGTGGCCTCGCCGCCCTGATCTCGGATCTGGACGAAAAAGGCCTGCTGGAAGAGACGCTTGTGGTGGCGGTCGGTGAGTTTGGCCGCAGTCCGCAGAAGGGGGTGAGTACCTCGGGCAACAACAACAGTGCCGATGGTCGCGATCACTGGCCCTATTGCTACACGGGGGTCATCGCCGGGGCGGGCATCAAACGTGGCAATGTCCATGGGAAGAGCGACAGCACCGGCTCGTCGCCACTGGAAGATCCGGTCCATCCGGGGGAACTGCTGGCCACGATCTATCACGCCTTCGGTATCAATCCACGGTCGATCGTCCACAACCACCTCAACCAGCCGCGCGAACTGGTCAAGAGCGACGCGGTCACCACGTTGTTTGCCTGAGCCTGTTCGCGCTGCGACGACGCCACTGCGACGCGTGGGGCGTGCGCTGTTTGTCCGCGAGCGGGAGCAAGTGATTGTCTGGGAATGCCGCGGACATCGATCTCTTATACGCGCAGGGGCCCTGTCTGGTCGTGAACAAGCCGAGCGGGCTTTTGACCCAGGCCCCCGCCGGGATCGATAGTCTGGAGCGGCGCGTCAAGGAATTTCTCAAGGCGAGAGACGGCAAACAGGGCAACATCTACCTGGGGGTGCCGCACCGCTTGGATCGTCCGGTTTCCGGCGCGTTGGTTGTTGCCCGGCACGTGCGGGCCTGCCGCCGCATCAGCGAACAGTTTTCAGGCCGCACGGTCCGCAAGGTCTATTGGGCAGTTGTCGAGGGCAAGGTGACTCCCCGGGAGGGCACATGGGAGGACGCGATGCGAAAAATCCCGGGGCAGCCCCGCTGTGAAATCGTTCTGCCCGATCATGAGGGGGCACGTCAGGCCCGGCTCACGTATCGTACCCTGGGCGAAACACCCCACGGCAGCTGGTTGGAATTTGAGTTGGAGACGGGCCGCATGCACCAGATCCGCCTGCAGGCCGCCTCGCGGGGTCATCCGATCCTGGGCGATGGGCTCTACGGGGCACAACTGCCCTTCGGCACGCAGCATCCCGATGAAAGGTTGCGGAGCATTGCCCTCCACGGTCGCTTGCTCTCGTTTCGCCATCCGATGAGTAGTGAGCGGGTCGATGTCGAGGCGCCCCTAACGGCCGCCTGGGATCCCTTCGACCTTCGCGACGAACCGCTCTAGGTAAAAGCTGGGCTACTTCGTTACGATAGGGCAGTAACGTTGGGGCGAAGCAGGCGTTGTTCAAAGACCCTCGATAAAGACCCTCGATAAAGACCATCGATAGGGAGGCTTACCATGCAGATGAGAGAGCTCTCGGACTTTCTGATGTGGTGCTTTATTTTTAATGCGGGCGTGTTATTTTTTTGGTTTGCTGCCTTTTTGTGCGCAAAAGACCAGATCTACGGGGTACATTCCCGCTTGTTTGCGATTTCAAAAGAGCAATTTGCTGCGATCAACTACCGCTTGATGGGGCAGTACAAGCTCGCAACCTTCATGCTGAATCTGGTCCCCTGGATCGCCCTGTTGGTACTGGCCGATTAATCCTCAGCCAGCCACGCTCGGGCCTTTTCGATTTCGCTCTGATCGAAGTATTCGACTTTGGCAGTGGTAAAGGGTTTGCAGAACATCGCCATCCCTTTTTCCCACTGTTTCTCACCGACGAGGGCCAGTTTTTCTATGTCGCTGAAATGTTTGATGTCAAATTTGATATCCTCCCAGAGGGCTCCCATTTCCCAGCCGGAAAAATCGTGCATCGACATCAGAATTTTTACCTTGCTCTCTTTCATCAACTCTTCGGTACGCGGCACAAAATGTTCGTAATCTTCCTTCGTCAGTTTTCCAGTGACACGAATTTCTAAAATCTTCCCGCCGGCGACTTCGACCAGTTCAACTGCCATTTCAATTGTCTCCTTCTAATGTCCGATTCACTTGCTGTGAGTTTCCGCAAGATCGAATGCCCGTAATCGGTTGACAACGGCACCAAAACCGTCATTCTATGGTCTTGCCGGTTCACTACAACTGCCTGTTGGAGGTTGCCGTGTCGTCACCAAGTCCCGACTCCCAAAGCGCCAAATCCCCCGCACGGAAGAGAATCTCGGGTGTCCCGCTTTTTTTGCTGAGGCTGGTAATCATGTTTGCCATCCTGGGAGTCGTCAGCACGCTTTTTGAGTTGGAATTGGATTTTATCGACAAAAAAACTTGGTTGCTCATTGTGATCTTACCGTTGGGCTGGGCTGGTGCCTTAGTCCTCTCCGCCTGGCTAGTCGGGATGATCTTCTACAATAAAGACGATCCCTCCGATGAAGCCTGATCCGGATTCGCCCTCACAGGAGACAACTGTCGAGCATGCGGGGCGGAACTTCTGGACCCTCGGCCTAGTCCAGATCATGATCCGTACCGGTTGGATCTTCAAGACCGAGAGTATCATCATGCCGGTGGTCCTCGATACCATGGGCGGGGCCGCCTGGTTGCGCGGCTTTTTGCCGATGTTCTCTCGGGCCGCCTACAGTCTCTCTCCCTGGCTGTTGAGTCACCGCTTCAATCAACTGAAGCGGAAGAAATGGGGACTTTGCGTAACGATCTGCGGGATGTCTGCATGCTTTGCGATCCTTTCGCTGTTCTGGATGATCGCCGGCGGTCAGGCCGCGACGTGGATGCCCATTTTATTTCTTGCAGTCTACGCATCGTTTTTTTCCTGTGCGGGAATGACCCAGCTCGGTTTTGGAACGCTGCAAGGAAAATTGGTGCGGGCTACGCGGCGGGGCCGCTTGATGCTGCTCGGTAATGTGGGAGGCGCCGCCGTTGCCATCGTGGGGGCGGCCGTCCTCTTGCCCTCCTGGCTCCACAGTGGCGGTGGTGATTTCCATTGGATCTTTGCTTGTTCCGCGTTCTTCTTTTTGCTGAGCGCCCTGATTGCATCGAGGTTGGTCGAGCCGAGCGACGACCCGCAACAGCAGCCGCAAGAGGGCGTTTTCCATGTTGCCGAGTCCTGGAACATTCTCAGCAGAGATATTGCCTTCCAACGCGTGGCCTGGGTCGCTTTTTTTTTCGGGACCTCCTTTGTACTCTTTCCCCATTATCAAGCACTCGGCCACGCGCGGTTCGAGTTTGAATTCTCGGACCTGATTTTCTGGGTCATCGTCCAGAATGCGGGGACGGCCGTGTTCAGTCTGGTGGCAGGCCTGCTGGCCGACTGGCGCGGCAATCGTCTGGTACTCAGGCTGTTGCTCCTGGGCCTCTGCCTGCTGCCACCGGCGGCATTGACCCTGGCCCACTTCGAGCAATTCGGGCAGAGCAATTACTGGGGCGTGTTTGTCTTGATCGGCCTTTCGCCGATCACCCTGCGGACGCTGCAAAACTATACGCTGGAATTGGCCCCGGCCAACAACTACCCTCGCTATCTGAGTACCTTGGGGCTCTGTGTCGCGGCACCGATGATGATTGCGCCCCTGGTCGGGTTGGCGATCGACTACTGGGGCTTTGAGGAGGTCTTCTTTGGGGTTACGGTGCTGCTGTTCGCCGGCTGGCTGCAGACCCTCAGACTCAGCGAACCGCGACAAAAGGCGAGTGCCGAGGCGATCACGGGACGCCTCAACGTCGAGTCTTGAGCGCATGCTGCGCGAACCGGTGCCCGGCTTGGGGCTGTAGATCGACTAGGGCCACCGCGTGCGATCGACTAGGGCCACCGCGTGAGATCGACTACGGCCACCGCGTGGCAATGAACTCGATCGCCTGGTCAATATCCATTTCGCGGGTGCTGCCACCGGTCCGCAGATAAAACTTCCGCGTTCCCTCATGCGTCACGAAGACCGGGTGTGGGGCAGCGGAAACGATCACCCGGCAAATCGTATGGCCAGTTAATTCATAAAAAATTGGATGGACCAGTCGACAGTTCGCGGTACCCATCTTATTGGCCACCAGCGTCGTCAACGCCACTTCAAAGCCGTCGCTATCCTTTTTTTTCAGCGTGGGATAGTCGTGTTCGATCCCGACTACTCCGCCATCGTCGGCGACTCCGATTAAGAGCGTGCCCCCTTCGGAGTTCATAAAACCGGCCAGCGTCTTGAGAATCACGCCTTCGAGGGCCCGGTTCCGCTCGCCTTTTTTGAGATCCCAGCGGAGTGAAGACTTGAATTCCACATTGCCGCTTTCGCCACCCGCAATCAAGGCCGCGACATCCTGCTCGAGCGCCGTCTGAAGTTGCTCAATTTTTCGTGTCCGCCGGTTGACCGCGCCATAGAGCAGCCCGGTCAAAAGTCCCAGGATGCCGCCGAGCATGGCGTAGAAGGCAAGTTTTCGCGGGGCATCGCCTCGCAGGGCTTCTTCCATGCGGAGCGTCACAAAATGACTCACGGAAATATCGCCGTATATGCCCCGGTAATAATCGTTGTGCTCGTGGAAATCGGCAAACTCGTTCACCGGCAGTAGTACCAGGATGCCGACGAGTCCGCCCAGGAGCAGGGGAAGTACCAGATAGATCATCCAGTCGGCGTAAATACGACGCATGGGAGGAGTCCTGAAAAGCACGATCCTTGGTGAAGCGGTCTACCGTCGGAAACCGTACAGCACTTCGCACGGCGGGTCAAGGTACACCGCGTCAAAAAAATTGCCTTCCCGGCAATTTTTTTGGTCGATGCAGTCCAGGTCCTCGTCTCCCAGTCGCCCCCCGCCTCAGAAGGCGCCTCAGCGCATCGCATTGAGAACCGTGCAGATG
>JAUWIQ010000071.1 GCA_030605285.1 Planctomycetota bacterium | reverse complement strand
TGCCACGTCGCATCGCGGCGCCCGGCCGAATGCCACAGTTGCCGAAAACATAGACATTCCCCGCAATCATGTTGAAGCCGGCCATGTCTCCACAGTTGCCCCCAACCGCCAACAGGCCCCGGCGCATGGTGTGGCCGATCTCATTACCAACATCTCCATCGATGAGAATGGTCCCCGCCTTCATACCCACCGCGCTGCCCCGGTAGGCGGCGCCAATGAGATGGCCCGCACGGCCCTTGACGTGAATGAACCCGCCATGCATCTCGGCCCCGACCCAGTCCCCGGCATTTCCCTCGACGCATATTTCACCGCCCGACATTTGGCTACCGAGATGTCGCCCGGCGGGACCCGTGACACGTATTTTGCCCGCCTGCATTCCCGCACCGATCCAATGCACCCCAGAAAGATCCCCTTCAAATTCCAGCTGTCCATCATCGAGAGATCCCTGGACGCGAAAAAATTCCGCCAACCGTAATTTACGGTTGCCGTGGAAAATTTCAAACACTTCGATTTCTTTGCGAGACGCATTGCGCAGGAGATCGGGAAGCAGACCCTCAACCTCAACGGGGATGGTGGTTTGCCCGGTGTATGTTAGTTTGAGTGCCATGGTCTGCAGGAGAGCTGAATCTGGTTGGGAGCCCAATAGGGACTGGAAGATTGTAGAGAAATTGGTTCCAGCAGAAAAGTGACACCCTGCATTTACTGAGAGTTGCTTGAAATTCCGGACTACGAAGAAACATGAAAAGGTCAGGCATCATTCTTTGTGGCGGCAGGAGCCGACGGATGGGTTTGCCGAAGGCGATGCTTCCCTTCGGTGACGAGGTGATGCTGCAGCGGGTGGTGCGAATTTTGAGTGAGGTTGTCGATCGGGTGGTAGTCGTCGCGGCGAACAAGCAGCCCTTGCCCCCCCTTGGCGAAGCGGTCGAGGTGGTCTGCGACCGCCGCGAGGATTGTGGTCCGCTGGAGGGCCTGGGTGTTGGCCTGGCGGCGATCCAGAGCGAAGCGGATGCCGCTTACGTGACGAGTTGCGATGTGCCCCTGTTGGAGAGGCGTTTTGTTGAGAGGCTCTTTGAATTACTCGGTGACTTCAGCGTGGCGGTCCCCCGCGAAGAGAAGTTTTACCATCCTCTGGCAGCCGTCTATCGCTGTAGCGTCCTGCCGCAGGTGGAGCAATTGATCGCTGCGGGGCGGATGCGCCCCGCATTTCTCTTCGAGCAAGTCGCGACGCGGAAGGTAATGCCCCACGAGTGGCAGGATATCGATCCCGAGTCGAGGACCTTGAGAAATCTCAATTGCCCCGGCGACTATTTTCAAGCCCTCCAGGCCGTTGGTTTCACGGCGCCCCCAGAAATAGTGGCGGCCCTGGCGAATTCTATGGAATCAAGCACGGAATCAAGCTCGGAGTGAAGCTCGAGTCTAAGGAGCCCGACAGGGGACTTCGTACGGGTCCTGGAGATAATCACTCCCCACCGGATAATTGCGAAAGCGGATTGAATAAAATTTTTCGAACCATTCCGCGATGTCTGCTTCGCGGTCCGGGTCATAATCGGGTTCCACATGCAGTGTACGACCATTCGGCGCACTGCGCAGTTCGGTATCCTCCACAATCACTTCACCACCTTTAATGACATAGCGAGGCAACTCAAACATCGTTTCCTTGTTCTCGTGTGGAACATAGATTGTTACATCGGCGTCTGCACCGACTCCAAGATGCCCCTTATTTGTGAGCCCCAAAATTCGTGCCGGGCCGGCGCGGGTAATGATCGCAATTTCGCCCAGCGTATATTCTCGGTCGATGTCAGGAAAGTGACACCGCGATCGGACTGCCGGATGGCATTCTTTGAGCATCTCGTTGCGAAAGGTACGATCCATCAGCATGCGGACAATTTTAGGGTACGCTCGAAAGGAGGCACCGTTGGGATGGTCTGTGCTCATTGCCACTTTCCAGGGGTCGTTGACCATCAGATACCAATCCAGTCCGATTCCCCACTGTAGTGAATGGACCAGACTTTTGTTGCGATATTTGATCGGGGCAATTCCACATCCCGATTCCATTTCCGTATCGCCGCTGAACCATTTACTGCCATAGATATTGGCCAGAAAATATCCCAGTGGGCCATCCCCGGTCATACTGGTTGTTTCGCCGAACATCACCTGCCCGACATCAATCGTGAGATTGGCATGTTCGTTCACATAGTCGGCAAGAGGGGCAACTTTGGAGTTGAATGTGTTTTCGTCTCCTTCACCACCGCCGTAACTGTGGAACTGAATGTGTGTCAGATGACCCCGATGACCCTCGAGTGCCTTCATGGTTTCGAGCGTCGTTTCCCAGTTACCCGGCACACCCAGATTATTGCAATGGATGTGAACGGGATGGGGCAGGCCGAGTCGGTTTCCCGCCATCGCAATCCCGCGGATAATTTGCCGTGGTGTGACCGCAAAGTGATCGACCACGGAATCGAGTCCCGAGACATTGCCACCCTGGTGGTGTTTCCAAACTTCGACACCTCCCGGGTTGACCAGTTTGGGGGCATATCCTTTGGCGGCGCCGAGCAACCAGGCTAAAAAAGCCTCTAAGCGGTCTTGCTCGCCGTCATGGATTGCTTGCATGACATAGTGATTGTTACCCACCAACACAAAAAATCCCTTGTCCAAGCAGGGTGTATCTTCAAACTCCTCATGCGCATGGCGGGCATTGAGGGGCGGGATAGCGGCGTCAAAAGCGGAAGTGTATCCCAGGCCAGCGTAGGTGTAGCCCGTGGCAAAGGTACTCGGTGCGCTGCCCATCGTACCGCTATGGGTGGTTGCCGTACGGTAGATCTTTGTGTCGGCCCGTTTTTCTTCAGGTCGCATCTTACGCGCCACATTGACTTTTGGGCCCGCAATATGGCAGTGCATATCGATGCCTCCAGGCATCACGACCATTCCCTGAGCATCAAGGGTGCGTAAAGGTCGGATGGCCGAATCGGTGGGCTGCTCGACAAAATGTCCTTCGTCGATCCAGAGATCGCGGACTTCGCCATCGAGGCCATTGGCTGGATCGTAAATTGTGCCGCCAGAAATTTTGAGCATGTTCAGATCAGAGTCCAAGCGGAGTAAACAGTGAGCGTATCAGTTGGGATAGTTCTTGGCAGGGCCTTGGGAGGCAGGGTCTTGGGAGATGGTGGGTGAATACAGTAAGCTGACGATAGTTTGGTTACTGATCGGCAGCCCTTCGTAGCGCGCAAGCACTCATGCAGGATATTTTAAAGATACCCCTACAGAAAATCTGTAGTGCCCGCGAGTATACGCTGTCACTGCTTGAAGACCTAGAGCCCGACGACTGGTTGCGGATGCCCCAGGAGGGCATCACACATATTGCCTGGCAAGCGGGTCATCTTGCGGTGGCTCAGTTTCGACTCTGTCTCGAAAGATTGAGAAATTTACAACCTGGCGATTGGGACATCATCTCTAAGAATTTTTTGAGATCCTTTAGTAAGGGTACAGAGCCCTCGCCAGATCCCAGTCTCTATCCGGAACCGGCAGAAATTCGGGCCGTGATGGATCGTGTCCATGAGGCGGTCCGTCGTGAAGTCCCACAGTACGATGGAAGCGATCTGACGACACCGCTTCGCAATCCGCACCCGATCTTCAAGACCAAACTCGAGGCGCTCGATTTCTGTGCCCAGCACGAAATGTTACACGCCGGTCAGATCGGCTTGTTGCGGCGGTTGATCGGGAAACGTCCCCTGCGGTAAAATTGGGGATTCTGCCCGCAAAAATACCCAGGACCCACTTGAGCCCGCTGGATTTGGATTGGCCCCCGTCCGCATCATAAGGTGAGTATCGAGGCATCGACATCGGCGCTCGAGACAGCCGAAAGGGCGAGTCCTTCTGGGACAGCAGTTCGGGTTTACTGGGTGCACTGGGGGTTTCTCGGGTGCTGTTTTAACCGGGTACCCACCGCAGTGATCCCCGCCACCATGCGGACGGTTTCCGCCACGGAAGGCCCAATCTGCGACCCCGTTCAATTCCCCCACAAGCGGACTGTGATCGGAGTCACTCCGGCACCACCAGACCTTGGGTCCCGTTCGGCAACTCTTTATTATCAATAGACTTGAGAATTTATTATCTGACACACGGCTCCGCCAGGGTAAGGCCTCCCGAGACGAAAAGACTACTTTAGTTCAGGGGATTTTCGGGAAATATAGAAGCGCGTGACGTCTCGAGAGGCACGTTGACGCGGATTATGGGCTCGCTAAAATACGAACACCCATTGTGGGGTAGAACTCGGCTTGCTTTGAGTCGGGCAGTGTTGGAGTTTTTTTTGAGGGATTTGAATAATGGCTGAAGGTACGGTTAAACGGTTAACGGACAAGGGATACGGATTTATTGACACCGGTGGGGGGCCAGGGACGGACATGTTTTTCCACTCGTCGAATGTTGAGGGCGTCTCCTACGACGAACTCAGCGAAGGGCAGCGGGTCTCTTACACAGAAGGCAGCGGTCCTAAAGGTCCACGTGCTGAAAACGTAACGCCTGTATAAGTGCTGTAGTACCGCAGCCACTGCGATCCGGCGAATGATTGGGGGAGGCGACGTGATCTAGTCGCTTCTCTCATTCCCAATTTTAGCCTGTTTCCGCTTCCACCTATTTTTTGGTAGTGGCGGTTGCTGTGGTGTGTCATGCGCCGGGCGGTTAGTATTTAGGGCGATGATCGTCATATCACTCCAGTCGGGCAGTAATGGTAACTGCTTTTACGTCGAGTCCCGGGGAGTTCGCCTGCTAGTCGATGCGGGTATTTCTGCGTCTCAGGCGGAGCAGCGGCTCAGGGCCAGGGATCGCGAGATACGTGGGATTGATGCGTTACTTATTTCCCATGACCATACCGACCATACCCGCTCCATGGGTACCTACCAGCGGAAGTTTGCCCTGCCGGTCCACGTGACTGAGAAAACGCTCTCGGCTGTCCGCCGCCGCACCCGCCAGGGAACCCTCTCAGACATTCGACACTTTTTTTCGGGCGATTCGATCTCACTGGCCCATCTGACGGTCGAGACGTTGCCAACTCCTCACGATGGAGTCGATGGGGTGGGGTTCGTCATTGACGATGGCGAGCGGCGACTGGGAATTCTTACCGATTTGGGGCACGTGTTTGATGGTTTGAGCGACCTGCTGCAAACCCTGGACGCGGTTGTCATCGAAAGCAATTACGATCCAAAGATGCTCGAGCAGGGCTGGTACCCGGAGCGACTGAAGCAGCGGATTCGCGGTCCCGGCGGTCACCTTTCAAACCAAGAATCGGCAGAATTGCTCTCGGGCCTTGGAGCGGGTCGGTTGCAGTGGGCCTGTCTGGCACATCTTTCTGAAAAGAACAATGAACCCACATTGGCAGTTCGAGCACACCGCAAGTTATTGGGCGATCATTTGATGATCTATGTCGCCAGTCGCCATCAAGCAAGCGACTGCATGGAAGTTTGAAAAACGCACAGCCTCCAGATGTCACTTGGAAACTCTTAGCGGGCGTCCGTCATGCCAAACGATCTTGTTTGCATCAAGTCCTCCCTGTCGCTTTCAATTGAGTGACGACCGAGGTATCGTTTTTCATTTGTTTCAATGGAGTGTTGTCGCCAGAGTGTTGCTTTTGCTGAGACACCGAGGAGAAATACGATGGAGAAATACGATCCGATATAGTCTAGCCATCTTTGATCTTGACGGCACCTTGTTGGACACGCTTCCAGATATTGCGACAGCCGCCAACGAGGTGTTGGACAATATGGGTTTGCCCACCCATCCGCACGAGGACTACTCCGGTTTTATCGGTTCGGGAGTCGTCGTCCTCTTTGAGCGTGCACTTCCCGAAATCCAGCGGAGTCCACAAACAATTCGAGAGTGTGCCGCGCGGTTTGTCGACTCGTACAAGCGGCATTGGAATCAACGCACGAAACCCTACGACCAAATTCCCGAGCTGCTCGACGCACTTCTAGCAGCTGGCTACAAACTAGCGATCCTCTCAAATAAACCGGACCCATTCACGAAAATGTGTGTCGCCGAGTACTTTTCAGCGATTCCTTTTTCCCCAGTATTCGGACAGCGGGAGGGGATTGGCCGCAAACCAGACCCCCAAGCGGTACATGAAATTAATAAACTCTCGGGGGTTCCTGCCGCGCAGACAATCTTTGTGGGAGACACGACGATTGATGTAAAAACAGCAAAAAATGCTGGAATATGTGCTGCGGGGGCGACGTGGGGATATTGGCCACGAGAAGAGCTGGTTTTATCCGGGGCAGATTTTTTGGTGGATCATCCGCTGGAGTTATTGTCTTTGCTGACAGCCGTGTAAAGGAGGCAATCGTCTGTTTTAGAAGTGGGATTGTTTATCGGGAGTCGGTCCTCTGCTCCAGGATATTATCGGCCCAGTCTGTCTGGGATCTCCCCGTTTCACCTCGTGGGACAGCCGAACCGTTCACGGATCGACCCCTCGAAAAGATCCAGATGGTGACGTTGATCCTCCAAGCCGTTCGGGATCCGATGGGCGATCGAGAAGAAACGGCCGAGTATTGCCTCCCATCCAATATTGGGTTTCACTAGTTTGAGGAGAGGACCCCAGTTTTTGTATGCAGAAATCGCAGTCTTCACGGCAGGACAACCCCGCTGAGACAGTCCACGAAATTACCCGCTTTCTTCCCGGGCTCTGAATTGCTATCAAGTGGAAGATAATCCCGCTGGAAACAAGCGACAATTTTTGGGAACTCCCTAGGACCCAACGTACTGACAGGGCTGTCGAAATCTTTGTCTTGTAGCTTGGGCCGACAACTTTCTTTTGGTAGTGGTACCGTTATCATGTCGCGGCGACTGCATTTTCTTCTGATTGATAATGATCGTGAACATGCGATTCGCATCGAGAAAATGATTCAGGCAGCTCATGAATCACTACAACTTGAGTTTGTTGCTAGTCTCAACCTGGGGATCGAGCGTTTGGCGCAAGGAGACCTGGATGGGGTTTTCTTAAAACCCTCAGATAACAGTTCCCACAACACAGTTATAGAATTGCGCGCCGCCAATCGCGAAATTCCAATCATTGTTTTAGTTACCCAGGGTCAAATGGATGTCGTGGCTGATTCTATGCAGCAGGGCGCCCAGGAGTTCCTTATTGAGGAACAGGCAACTTGCGAGCTGTTGCTCCAGGTTGCCAAGCATGCAATTGGTAAAATGGAAAGCCTCAAAACACTGGAGGCCACCAAAGAGCAGTTCCGCGAAAGCGATACACGGATGCGTGCCGTACTCAATGCCTCACTCGATTGCATCATCACGCTCGACACGGAAGGAGATATTCTAGAGTTCAATCCAGCAGCGGAAGAAACATTTGGTTATCCAAGCAAGGATCTGGTGGGGCGGAGCGTATGCCGGTTATTTTTACCTGGAGAGAATAGCAATTTTCCGACCGCCGGGCTTAAAGAGTACCAACAGCACGGGCGGAGTCCGACGATCGGCAAACGGATTGAAGTCAAGGCAGTTTGCAAAGATGACTCAGTTTTTATTGCGGAAATGGCGATTCACCCAGTGCCCCTAGAGGCCGCTCCTATTTTTACAATTTTCCTTCGCAATATTACGGCTCGTCGGCGGGCCGAGGAGAGGCAGAAGCAATATGCTGCCGAATTGGAGCGGAGTAATCGCGATTTGGAACAGTATGTGTCGATCGTATCCCACGATCTGACAGCGCCGCTGCGTGCGATCACCGGATTTTGTCAGCTACTCCAGATCGATTATTACACGCGATTCGATGAAAAGGCCCAGGAGTGCGTCACCTTTATTGTTGAGGGTGCGAGAAGAATGCGTACATTAATCGATGATCTGCGGACATATTCCCGGGTAACCACTAAAAAGAAACCGATTGAACCTGTTGGCTGCCAAACGATTGTAGATGCCGCCGTCAAGAACTTGGAAATAGAAATTATAGAGAGCCGAGCCGAGATCGCTGTGGAGGACATGCCTGAGGTCATCGCGGACAAAACGCAGTTGATCCAGCTTTTCCAAAATCTAATCGGCAACGCGATAAAATACCGGGATCAACGGGAACCCAGAATTCGTGTGGTAGCTGAAAGAGGA
>JAUWIQ010000459.1 GCA_030605285.1 Planctomycetota bacterium | reverse complement strand
GGCGGTGAACTGGGAGCCAACAATATTAATCACCGATGTTGCTGTTGAATCTAAGTTTGATGCGCGCGAATTTCTACCGGCCGTGTACGATTCGAGGGCTGAAAAGCGAATGCCCGGTAGGTTGCCAACGGCCCTGAGAAGGAATAAAAAGGTTGACTTAGGGTCCAAGTCACTGTGTTGGCCACCGTATTGACGCTATCTGCCGGTGGTTTTTTTGTTGGTGTCTGTCGGTTGCGTTTTGGGGAGGAGGCTCGAATGAGTAACGTTGCAGATCGCCATACGACGCCTATCTCAACGGCCGATAGTGTTGCCACACTGCTCGATGCCGCACTTGAAAAAGGCGAAGGTCTGCTCAGGCTTGCGCCTACCTGGGTGCCACGAAGTTTTCTCCATCCAGGCAAGCGAATCAAGCTCGCACCAGGTGATTGGTATGCCTATGGAGCGCATCGGGGTGGCATCGATGAGCGTTGGTTTGCCAGTACGACTGAAGCGGCCAACGAAAATCGTCAGCCCGACGAGGGGCTTAGTTACATTGTTTTTAATAATCAGCGGTTCCTCCTCAAAGATGGGCGATGAGCGGAGTGCGATTTTGATTGGGGCCGAGATCTACGGAAAATATGGTCGTTGGCCCGTCTATTCAAAGTTTTTTGACAACATGGGGCCGATCCCGCACCACATGCATCAGTCAGCAGAAGATGCGGCACTGGTTGGACAGGAAGGCAAACCAGAGGCCTATTATTTTCCGCCACAGTACAACAATGTGGACAATCATTTTGCCTATACGTTTATGGGTCTGGAACCGGAACAACGCCTGCGGAAGTTCGCCGCTGCTTGGAGAACTGGGATCGCGGGGATAACGGTATTTTGGATCTTTCCAGAGCGTATCGCCTGCAGCGGGGTACCGGCTGGTTGATCCCCCCGGGTGTGCTGCATGCTCCTGGGCCACTTTGTACCTACGAGCCGCAGTGGGGAAGTGATGTCTTTGGGATGTTCCAGTCTCTGGTCGAAGGTCGTGAAGTTCCCTGGGCCCTGCTGGTCAAAGACATGCCCAAGGAAAAGCACGATGACCTCGATTTCATCGTAGGACAACTCGATTGGGAGAAGAATGTCGATACGCATTTTGTACAAAACAATTACCTCGAGCCAATTATCGATGAGTCGTGTTCCGGAGACGGTTTTACGGACCGTTGGATTACGTATGGCCGGATTGGTGGAGCACAGCTCTTTTCGGCAAAAGAATTGAGCCTGCTAGCTGGGGCAAAATGCATGCTCCAAGATCCGGGTGCCAGTGGATGGATTACGGTGCAGGGACGCGGGAGAATCGGCAAACTGGCGCTGCAGACTCCGGCGATGATTCATTTTGGTCAACAGACCGAAGATGAGGTTTTTATTACCTGTGAGGCAGCTCGCAATGGCGTTGCGGTAGAAAACTTGGGTAGCGAACCGCTGGTGGGCTTACGTTATTTTGGTCCCGATACGTTTTCAAATCTCCCCAACGTGGGTGACCACCGCCAATAACACGAAGATGGAAGTGATTACGGGAAAGTTTTCTCAAATCCAACAGCGAGGACCATTCCGATGAGCCATATTTTGCCTGCGCTGCACAATGCCATGTGGCCCGGACTTGTAGGGAAGGGCGACGAGGAGGGGCAGGAACCACCGATTAGCCTTGAGCGGATGCTCGACCTGACTGCGGCTGCCGAAGTCAATGGCCAGAAGTTTGAGGGCATCGATTATTTTCTCTTCTTGCCTCATACCAACCCCGAGGCCAGCGATGATGAGTTGAAGGCGATCGCGGACCTGATCGTCAGCAAAGGCTTTGATATCGGTTCGCTGGTTGCCCCGGTCTGGCCCGGTACGGTAGGCGATTCGGCCATGGGCGATGCTGCGGCACGAAAAAAATTCCTCGACGCTGTGAAGATGGCCTGCCGGATTGCCAAGATATTCAACGCGCATGGCGCGCGGAAGTATGGGGTGATTCGCATCGATTCGGCAGAGTTTGGTGTCGCGAAGTTCCTTGAGGATCCGCTTGCGAATATCAAGCAGATTGCAGCCACGTTCAGAGAAGCTGCAAAGATTGCTGCCGATCATGGCGAACGACTCGCCGCCGAAGGTGAGGTTTGTTGGGCCGGTCTCCATTCGTGGAAAGCCACGTTGGCCCTGCGCGAGGAGGTGGGTATGCCGGAAACGCTCGGATTTCAGGCTGATCTGGCCCACACCTACACATTCATGTTGGGCTACAACGCCCCCGACGATGCCTTGCTCAGCAAAGAACATACCGAAGAGCAGTTTTGGAACGCCTACGAGCAGATGACCGATAAACTGCGACCGTGGACGATCGATTTTCATGTTGCGCAGAACGACGGCGAAGTTCATGGCGCCGGAACGCACGATAAAACTGGCAAGCACTGCCCGGCCGATGATCCGAACGGGAAATTGGATATCACGCGGTGTGCGAGCTATTGGCTCAAAGGCGGCGCCGAAAGAGGCATTCAGCACATCTGCTGGGATGGCTGCATGTTCCCGAATGCCACGCTCGAAGATCCTGGTACGTGGGATACGATTTTAGATGCGATGATTCGCGTGCGAGACACATGTGGTTGGGATACATAAATCTTCATTGACCCTATCAGAAGAGGTTTGAGCGGATGACAAAGCCACTGAATATCGGTGTGGTCGGATATGGATTTATGGGCCGGACCCACTCAAACGCCTACAAGCGCGTCAACGATTTTTTTGAAAGAGAATATCGCCCTGTCCTCAAAGCAGTTTGCGGCCGCGATGC
>JAUWIQ010000277.1 GCA_030605285.1 Planctomycetota bacterium | reverse complement strand
GCTCGGGATTTTTGTGGCTCGGCATTTTGGTGGCTGAAATGGCCCTTGGCTCATGGCTGTCACCGAAACAAAGCGCCCGTGGCGCACCTGGATAGCGCATCGGTCTTCGGAACCGAGGGTTGTAGGTTCGAATCCTACCGGGCGTGCTGAAAGATTGGTTCTTAAAAGCTATTGGTTCTTAAAAGCTATGGTAGCACGCCGGGGACCGCCAGATCGATGGCGTAAAGTCCCTCGCGGGCCGTGATAAAAAGCGTCTTGTGTTCTGGGCCCCCAAAGGTGCAGTTGGCCGTCCCTTCCGGTACCGGGATCACCACCCGCTGCTCTCCATCGGGCGCAAAGACTACCACCCGCGGCCCGCCGCTGCAGTAAAGATTTCCCAGCACATCCATCGTCATCCCATCGACCGCCATGTCGGCAATCTTTTGCATCTTCTCGAGCGCTCCATCCTCTTTTACGCGGTAGGCACTCACCGTCCCCGCCCCGTTGTCGGCCACGTACAAAATCGATTTGTCGGGTGAAAAAATCAGGCCGTTGGGACGGATCATGTCGTCGATCACCCGCTGCAGCTCACCACCCCGCGGCAGGTAATAAACCCCTTCAACCTGCAGCTCCAGATCGCTGCGGTCACCATACCGCGGGTCGGTAAAGTAGATCCCCCCTTTGCCGTCGAGCACGACGTCGTTGGGACTGTTGAGCCGCTTGCCTCGGAAGCGATCGGCCAGCACGGTCTTTGCGTCTCCCAGCTTGCGGGTCAGTTGCCGATTGCCCCCCTCACAAATCAGCAGCGCCCCGCTGGGGGCAAACATCAGCCCGTTGGCCCGGCCACTGCCCGCAACTGCAGTACTTACCTCGCCCGTGGCCGGATCGAAAATATGAATTTTTTCGTTGGGAATATCGCTAAAAAAAATGCGGCCGTCTCGCGCTTCGGCCGGTCCCTCGGTAAAGCGAAAACCGCCTGCCACTTTGCGGACCTTTGCGCCCTCTGGTACCACGCCATCAATGGGTCGCAAGCGAATGTTTCGCCAGCGGGCCTCCAAGGGATCGCTCTCTTCGCCGACTGAGTGGACCTGCAACGCAATAAAACCTTTTGCCGTCTCCGAGTCAATCAAATCGGCTGCGGGCACACCATTGAGAAATGTCTTGATTGAGTCGCCGATCGCTACAATGCGAAACCGGTTCCACTCTCCCTGGCGAAAGGCGTAGCGGGCCGCCGTGTTCTCGGTCAGCGGTGCAAGCCAACCGCGACGGCCCTCATCGTAAATACCCCCTGTCCAGCCCCGGTCGGACGGATCGCTTTCCCCCTGATAGCCGTGTACCCGGCCGTTGTGATATGCGGGCAGGCTGTTGCTGCGAATTTGAATGCCGCTGTTGAGCTCCGAGTCAACTTTGAATTCGAGTTCCAATTCAAAATCGCCCCAATGCTTGTTCGTGCAGAGAAAACTGTTGGGGGTGTTGGGGGCGCTGGTGCCCACGATCGCCCCATCCTCCACGCGATAGGTCGCCTTGCCGCCACGCTGCTGCCACCCCTTGAGCGACTCGCCGTCAAACAGATCGATCCAATTCGACTGGGCCACCTCGGCGAAGCCGAACTGGAAATTACCCGCAAAGAAAAGCAGCGAGCAAAACAGCACAACAAAGGACTTTTGAGCGGAAGTCATACAAAGAATCCTGCGGATTTTTCGGCAACTGAAAAGGGGGCCCTGCTGAAAAGTCCTAACAAGATCCAGGCACCCTGTCCACCACGTGCGGGTGCGAAGTTGGCAGCCGAGTCGGGAAGTCACTGGGAACAACGTCCGATTCGAGTTAACAGCGAGACTTGCGCTGCAGCAGATACTCGGTCAGTGCCTTATCGAACTGCATCCCCGTGTCGATCGGTACGTAATCGATACCGGCTTGCGAACATTCCTGGCGATAGCGGTCGCGAAATGCCTTAACCTCTCTAAGGTAATCGACACGAAAATCGGTGGCATCGACCTCCAGTCGCTCGCGCGTTTCCGGCTCCTCGAATTCGATCATGCCGTCGAAGGGAAATTCCACTTCGGCCTCATCCATGATATGAAACAAAATCACATCGTGTCCACCATGCCGAAGTCGATGCAGTGACTTGAGAACTTGATCGGGATCAGCAAACAGATCGGTCAGGATCATGACCAGACTGCGATGACGCAACATCGCCGCGATTTGCTCAATACTGTGGGCAATGTCGGTCTCTCCTGTGGGCTCCAATTTCGCCAAGAGCGATAAAATATTCCCCAGCTGGGTACGTTTCGAACGGGGCGGGAGGCTCTCACGGACCTTTTTGTCAAAGGCAATCAACCCGACTGGATCCTGCTGGTGGATCATCAAATACGCCATCGCCGCCGCCAAGCAGATGCTGTATTCAAACTTGGTTAACTCTTGACGATAGGTATAGGCCATCGAACGGCTGAGATCCATCACGAGATAACCGTGAATATTGGTTTCGGCCTCGAATTTCTTCACGTAGTATTTGTCTGTTTTGGCATAGACCAACCAATCGATGTCGGACGGGTCATCGCCGGCGGCATATTTCCGATGCTCGCTGAATTCTACCGAAAAGCCCTGAAACGGACTGGCATGCATGCCCTGCAAAAAGCCCTTCACAATGAACTGGGCCCGCAGATCGAGCCGTGCGATCTGCCGGATCACTTCGGGCTTGAGATACTTTTCGACGTTGGCCATGACAAGTGTCGGGCGCGCGACCGCGGAAAAACCCTACGTGGCCTGGCCCATCCCTACTTTTCGAACTTCGGAATCTCCGGAAGCGACACATCCTGTAACAGCCGAGCGATGATATCTTCATTGGTCATCCCTTCGGCCTGCGCCTGAAAGTTTGTACTGATGCGGTGGCGCAACACCGGCTCGGCAATTTTTTGTATATCCTCGACCGCGACAGAAAAACGACCATTCATCGCGGCCAACGCCTTGCCCCCGTGAATTAGAAATTGTCCGGCTCGAGGACCGGCACCCCAATCCACTAACTCACGGATGTAATCGGGCGCCGAGGGATCTCCAGGACGCGTTGCACGTACCAACCGCGAAACGTACTTGATAATGTATTCGCTTGTTGCGACTGAAAAGACGAGCTTTTGAACATTCACGATCGCCTTGGCAGACAAGATCGGGCGTATTTCCGGTTCGTCGTGACGTGTTGTCTGGGCAAGTATCTTTTCCTCTTCAGCGGCCGTTGGGTAATCGACCTTGATATTGAACATGAACCGATCCAACTGCGCTTCTGGCAGCGGATAGGTACCTTCCTGTTCGATAGGATTTTGTGTCGCAATGGTGAAGAAGGGTGCCGACAAGGTATACGTCCGTTGGCCGACAGTCACTTCACGTTCCTGCATAGCCTGCAAAAGAGCAGCTTGCGTTTTGGGAGGCGTACGGTTGATTTCGTCAGCTAAGAGAATGTTCGTAAAGACCGGCCCTTCCACAAAACGAAAATCTCGATGGCCTCCTTCATCCTCCTCGAGAACGTTCGTGCCCGTAATATCCGAAGGCATCAGGTCCGGTGTAAACTGAATCCGCTTGAACCGAATGTCGAGAATCCGAGCTAAGGTACTCACCATGAGGGTCTTGGCTAACCCCGGGACACCCTCCAAGAGACAGTGCCCACGCGTAAAGATGGCGGCAAAAATCTGTTCGATGACTTCATCCTGGCCGACGATCACCTTCTGCAGCTCTTCCTGCATGACGCGTCGATGCTGGCTGAATTCTTGGAGAATGTCGCCCAGGCGTTTTTGCTTGGTTGCCACGTTCTGATCGCTCATCCAGACATTCCAAGTCGAGGAGAAAATGAAAATAGTGCCGCAATTCAGGTCGCTATATTCTATAAGTGTAAATTGTCGGCAGCAACGGAGATCGAAGTTCAATTGCCGCCCGGGGAGGTCCACTCTAAGATGGTATAGGTATTACCCAACCATAGCTTGTAAGGTTATGTTTCTCCCGCGTATTTTCCTGCATCTCGGTCTGATCGCAACGATTAT
>JAUWIQ010000260.1 GCA_030605285.1 Planctomycetota bacterium | reverse complement strand
TTGCGGTGCGTAGAGGATCGCCTTGCCGTGAAGTCCTTTCGCATAAAAGCGATGTTGGGTGGCGAGGTGTCCGTCGCGACAGGCCAACACATGTTCGAGGATTGTCTGCACTGAAAAGGCGCGTTCAAGGATTTCGACAGATGCGGTAAAGCGGGGGTTCACTTCTACCGGGAAAATATCGTTGCGATTTAATATCGCATCGACACCAAAGAGTCCCCTCAGCCCAAATGTCCGGGAAAGTACGGTCCCGATTCGCATCCAATGCTCGTAGGACTTTGAGTCGAGGGCGAGTGGGCCGATCGATCCCGCGTAGGCGAAAGGCGGCACATGAAGCCAGGGAGTGCCAATCAGTTGTCTGGTGACGCCCATCAGCTTGACCCGGTTTTGCGCCGCGTTAAAAACAGCGCTGACCGAGTGCCCAGCAAGGTACTCTTGGTAGTAGACATCATCCCCAACATCGTCGGGGGCGGCATGCGGATCGTAAATCTGAATGCCACGGCCTGCGCTCCCAAGTCGTGGTTTCATTAACCACGACTTTTCAGGTTCCAGAGATTTAGCGTCAAGGTGTACTTCAGGAGTTGAGAGGCGATGATCTCTGAGCACTTCTGCTAATCGCAAGGGATTGCGTACCGCTTCGAGGACCTGGGGTGGGTTGCCATAAAGGATCCTCTGCTTCGAGAGGCATTTGACAATCTCGAGATGGTTTTCCATTGCACCGGTCAAGAGGAGGGGGGCAGCAGGAAGCTGGGCCACGATTTCAGGCACCTGTTCTGGGAATGGCCGAGCCAAGACAACTTTTGCAGAGGCGCACAGGTCGGCATCCGCGAAAAGATCCACGCAGAGTGGTGCGAATCCCGCGCGATTGGCAGACTGGGCGGCGGCCCGCGCGCTGGCACCCACGATGAGCAAAGGTTCGCGCATGCCACCATCGTAGGTGGCCGTCTGCCGCCCGCAAGCGGCGGGAACGCAAAAAGTCCCCAGGTTCTCAGTGTAGGGGGTCTTGGTCGCGGGGACGGATTTCGCTTCATCCGCGACGGGCAACTGAGAGGATTGAGGATCAGCGGCTGTCTGTGAACCTGGAAAACGGTCCGCGTGAACGGACTTCTCTGGCAGAGCGGGTTGAAAAAACAGATGTGTCTGGTATCGTTTCTGGTTCGGTTACGGTTGGCGGCTGGTGCATTGCATCTTGCTGGTGCATTGCATCTTGCTGGGCAGTCGGTGCCCTGGGATTTGCCAACACCGTGATGGGAATGGTTCGAGAGCCTTTAGTTAGAAATCCAGGAGTACACCATGTCGATGTTTGTAGGAGAAGCCCTCGTAGGTGACGGTAATGAAATTGCCCATATTGATCTGCTCATCGGGAGTAAGGACGGACCCGTGGGGGTCGCCTTTGCCAATGCGTTGGCGCGCCAGAGCGAAGGCCACAGTAATCTGCTGGCGGTACTCACGCCGAATCTGGCGGTGAAGCCCTCAACCGTAATGATTACCAAGGTCACGATCAAAGGTGCCAAGCAGGCCGTGCAGATGTTTGGGCCGGCTCAGGAAGCAGTCGCAAAAGCGGTTGCAGATTCGGTCGAAGCCGGGGTGATCCCGCAGGATCAGGCGGAGAACCTCTGTATCGTTTGTGGTGTCTTCATCCACTGGGATGCGGAGGATAACAAAAAGATCTACGATTACAATTATCAGGCCACCAAAGATTCAATCGCCAGTGCGATGAGTGGGAAACCCTCCGTGGACGAAATGCTCTCGGGCAAGGAGAGTGCAGCGCATCCTTACCGTGGTTTCTGATCTCGCTCGCGTTTGGTTTTTTGTCATGCCGCCCGCCGGGTCGGTTCTCCCCGGTCTGGGCGGGCCGATCGGATCGGGTTTGGGGCGCTAAAATTCCATCTTACGGAAAGCGCGAAATCCCAACCGTAAAGGAATGATTGTTGCTGCTGCACCAATCACCACTGCGATGGTGGTACCGGCCATCATCAAATTCTGCGTGGTCTCTGTATCCAGGGCTTTTGATAGCTGGCCAAGTTGTACCAGCGTATGAAGGTGGCAGGGTACGGCTGTCAGCCCGACGACGATGGTGATGTAGAATGTGCTCAGAATTAGATTCAGCGTGCCTCCAAACCCCGCCGCAATTTTCGAAGGGCTCGTCGCTCGCAAATCAGGCATGCATGCACCGAGCCCAACTGCGATTGCCGCCAGTCCGGTACAGAGTAGAACACATGCGATTTCGTGGATCACAATAACCGCGACAGGTATTTGTAATAAGATATCGCTGAGCAGGATTAGTAAACTACTGGGAATACCGGTGCCGATGGCGGCAAACAGAAATTTTCCCCAAAGAATGGTTTCCCTCTTGATCGGTAAAAGTCCCAGAATCCAAAATCGTTGGCCCTCCAGACTGATCATCGGGAAGACAAACCGGGTCGTAAACGTCGAGAGAATGAGGCCTACAACAAAAAGGTTTAAAAAACTCACAACATTGACCCAGCCTGCAAAAGGAGTGGCGTTCTGAATACTTTGGATATTTAAAAAATACATGCCGACCAGACCAAAAAAGATAAGAAATTGGGCCCACTGTAAGGGATCTCGCCTTACGGTGCGGAAGTCTTTTACGACCAAGAGCCGAATCGAGAGCGGTATGAAGGGCAGTATTTTTGGCAACAGCCTGTCGATTCCATGTATGGTGAGCATGCGATGATTGCCATGTTCGGTATGGAGTCGGCTGTAGCTCGTTAAAAAGAAGTGGTCGGCAATCCAGACCGCCAGCATATGTAGAAACATCGCATTCGAGACCAAAAGTGCCAGAAACAGAATCGCCTGAGCCCAGGGCTGATAGTCAAGTGAAGTACCATCATGGCGGGCTGCTTCAAGCAGACCACTACAGAGCCACCAACTAGGTAAAAGCCGATTTTCAGTGGCACTCAGGCGGATCATGGTCTCTTCAAACCATTCGGGGGTGAGTAGGTCATTTTGTTGACGGAAGAAGATCGTCCACAACAACCAGAGGATGCAGGCGACCGCCACAAAACCTGCCAGCGCAACTGCCGGGCGACGAAAACGCGCTAGCCAATGTACGACCAGCAGGCAAGCAATGGCTCCGAAGCAGGCCGGGATGTACACGAAGGCGATAATCATCGGGAACAGTAAAACGTAGTAGTACCATGGGGCAGCCGCGATCAGGCCGTAGGCGATCAGCATGGGACTGCCGATCAGCACGAATCCCCAGCTACTCAGCACAAGGGCCTCCTGGAACTTATAGTTGAATATGCGACTCGAACTGATCGGTGTGGTAATAAGAAATGCCACCTCCTGCGATCGATAGATTCCACCATAGAGAATGATCGTGTTGGAAAAGAAAAGCATGATCATTAAGGACGCATAAAAAATATTAAAGACCTTTTCGATTGTTTCGTGAGTGAAAGCGCCAGCCTCTCGTTCCAGGAACGAGAAGCCTTCGTACATGATGAAAAACAAAGAAATCCAGATTCCCAGGCTCATCAGGAATGCTAGGCTCAGGCGAAGCCTTGCGTTGGAAAACAGGTCGTGAAAAGTCGTTTTGAGAATCGTGGCGCGGAGCTGGCGGAAAATCCTGGACTCACTCCGGGAGGTAAGCAGCGGCGTTTTTTGCTGGTCCGAGACAGGATGGTCAGTCATAAAGTAAGGGTTGCCTGATCGGGCTCACGTCGGCGGGCGTTTTTCACGAGCGGTGGTAGCGGAGAGGTCTGGCCTGCGGCCATTCGCTTCGGTCAGATCGAGGAACATTTGTTCCAGCATAGACTGGTGTTGTACGAGTAAGTGCTTCAATTCCCCGAGCGTACCCACAAATTTAATTTTCCCCCGATCGATGATACCGATGCGATCTCCAATTTCTTCTGCGACAGCAAGTGTATGGGTTGACATGAAAACGGTCGTTCCAGAATTTGCCTTCTCGCGGAGAAGATCCTTGACGAGTCGGATGCTTTTGGGGTCTAAGCCAACCATCGGTTCGTCCACGATGAGTACTTCGGGGTGATGCAACAGGGCCGCGGAAAATACGAGCCGTTGTTTCATGCCGTGGGAGGACGTTTCCGTCAGTTCATCGACAAAGTCGGTGAGTTCAAAACGCTCAATTTGTGCGGCCATTTCGCTGGGGCCCGTGTTGCCATCCA
>JAUWIQ010000202.1 GCA_030605285.1 Planctomycetota bacterium | reverse complement strand
CTGAGTTTGCGGTTTGGCGCAGTCCCACGCGGGCTGCATCTGGCAGCGATCGCTCTCTTGACAATCTTTTATGCCCTGCTTACCGATGCCCGGCCGCCTGTCATGCGGGCGACCGTGCTGATCGTCGCCCTCTGCATCGCGATGTACCTCTACCGCCGCTCGGATGGTTTTAACACGCTCGCCTTAGCCGCCCTGGTCGTGCTGTTCTGGAACCCGGCCAACCTGTTTCGCGTTGGCACCCAACTCTCCTTCCTGGCGGTCACCACCCTGATCTGCCTGGAACCGGCTTGGCGCCGCTGGCAACAACGCGAGCGGGAACCACTCCGCGCTCTGATCGCCAGTACGCGACCGCTGCCGTACCGCATGGTGCGATCCTGCTGGACGTGGGGCTGGCATCTTACCCTGGCCGGCTTGGCCATTTTTCTGGTGGCCTTACCGCTCGTGATGTACCACTTCCATCTCTTCACCCCTGTGGGAGTTCTGCTTACCCCGTTGCTCTATCTTCCGGTCGCCCTGGCGCTGGCTTCCGGCCTGGGCGTCCTCCTCTTCGGCTGGCTGCTGCCGCCGCTTGCGCAACTCTCAGCATGGGTCTGTGACCTGAGCCTGGGAGTTCTGGAATGGACCGTCACAACCGCGAGCCAGATGCCCGGAAGTTACGCCTGGGTACCCGGGCCCCCTGCCTGGTGGCTCGCCCTGTTTTACGCCGCGTTGGCCCTCTGGGCCCTGCTGCCAAACTACCGTCCACAGCCCCGGCGGTGTCTGGCCCTGTTGGCCGCCTGGATCCTCGTACCGCTCGTCCTCCTGCCGATTTTTTCGCCCGCCCGCGAGTTGCGGTGCAGCTTCATTGCCGTCGGCCAGGGCTGTGCGGTCCTGGTTGAATTGCCCGATGGCAAGGCAATGCTCTACGATGCCGGTCGGATGGGATCTCCCACCGCTGCGGTGCGGGCTATTTCTTCGACACTTTGGTCTCAGGGTCGCACCCATCTTGATGCAATTATAATTTCCCATGCCGACGCCGACCACTTCAATGCAATTCCGGAAATCCTCAAAAGGTTCTCCGTGGGAACGATTTATGTTTCCCCCTTGATGCGGGAAGATTCAAGCCCAGCGATCCAAATTCTGTATGCCGCGATCGAGCAGGCAAACGTACCGATTCGCACCCTTGCGAGGCACGACCGATTTGAATCATCGGGTACCACGTTGACCGTACTCCATCCTTGGCCTGCCGGTGTGGAAGAGACCCACCATGGCAGTTTAGATAATGCCAACAGTATTGTGCTCTCCATTGAGCAGGCTGGGCGGCGTATTCTCTTGACCGGCGACCTTGAGTCGGCAGGACTCGACGCACTGCTCGCCGAGCCGCCGTTGGACTGCGATGTGATCCTTGCCCCGCACCACGGTAGTCGCCATAGCCGCCCCCACGATTTTGCGGCCTGGAGCCAGCCCGAGTGGACGGTCGCGATCAGCGGACTCAACGAATTGCCACCCCATGTGACCGAGGCCTATGCCGGCCCCGGACGCACGCTAATCCACACCGGCCGCTCGGGCGCGGTGCGGGTCCGTCTGGCAGGCGGCCAAATCTCCGTCAGCTGCCAACGCGACGAGGCAACCGCTAAAATAACCGCTAAAACCGGCAGACTGGAGCCGAATCGGCCTCGGGAAGTCGCGCCGCCCTGAGAGTTGGCCACCGCAGGGTGGGTTTGCAAATCCGCCCTCCGGTGCTACATTGGGCTACTTAAATGGTTAGAGAAAAACTATTTTCGGCGGTTCGCCTCCGGCGGGCCGCAACGTAGAACTAGGGAGTTGTTCGCCTGACAGAAACGGAGGGCATGGAAGTTGCGCCGCGAGGCGATGGCCGACCGGCAGGAAAAAACGCGCACTTGATGTCTATTACAAAAGAAAAAAAAACGGGGTTGATTGAGGAGTTTCGACAGTCGGAAAGCGATTCGGGATCCCCTGAGGTCCAGATCGCAATTTTGACCACCCGCATCAACGCGTTGACGGATCACATGCGGAGTCATAAGAAAGACTATTCCACCCGGCGTGGTCTTTTGTCGCAGGTGAGTCGTCGACGAGGCTTGCTGGACTATCTCAAGCGAATTGCTCCGCAGCGCTATCTAGACATCCTCGCTCAGCTTAAGATTCGCAAATAAGCCATTCGCGATAGTGCAATTTTTTTGTCGTCGTAAACTGCGCCGGCCTCTCCCCGGCCGCAGAGGTTGCCTCCCGACTGAGCTACCGAAGCGATACGCGAGCCGCCCAGGGCACGTGGGCGCTAGGAACCTGGAGGCGCCGCACGCCACGATTGTGGGAGGCTCAAGGGTGTGAGGCTCGAGGATTGCGGGCCACGGCACAAGAGAAACATTAGCGATCGACTGTAACGGAACCATTTTAATTTAATTCAGATGTCACTTATGTAGGAAGAAACAGAAACGTGGAAAATATCAAAGTAGAAAAACGAATTGGACAGCACACATTCTCGATTGAAACAGGTCAGCTCGCCAAGCAGGCAAGCGGAAGTTGCCTGGTTCGATACAACGACACCGTGGTTTTGGTAGCCGTTGCTACCGGTAGCCCCAGGGTGGGAATCGACTTCTTTCCGCTCACCTGCGATTACCGCGAGCGGACAGCCGCTGCAGGAAAGTTTCCAGGCGGTTTCCTGAAACGTGAGGGACGGCCGACGATGAAAGAGACGCTTACCGCGCGCTTGATCGATCGACCGATTCGTCCCCTGTTTCCCAAAGCGTTTAACGATGAAGTACAGGTCCAGGCATTTGTGGTCGCGAGCGACAAGCAGACCGATGGCGATGTCTTGGCAATGAATGGTGCCTCAGCGGCACTCTGTGTCTCCCCTCTGCCATTTCTCGGACCGTGTGCCACGGTCCGCATGGGACATATCGACGGCAAGTTTGTCCCCTTCCCGTCACACGACGATCTGGAAGAAAGTGATCTGGACCTGATTGTCTCGGGAACCCAGGACGCGGTCGCCATGATCGAGGGATTCAGCCGGGAAATGCCGGAAGATCTGATGGTGGAAGCGATCATGGAGAGCCATAAGATTATCTGCGGATTGTGCGAGCTTCAGCTCGAACTGCAGAAAAAAGCAGGCGCAAAAAAGGTCGAGTTTGAAGCCCCCGAACCGGATGGGCTGCTCGAGCAGCTTACCGAAAAATACTACGATCAGTTCAAGGCCGTTAAACAGACGGAGGGCAAGCAGGCCCGAGCCGATGCGGTCGCCCAACTCAAAGAGCAGGCAACCGCGGAACTGATTCCGGACCCCGATGCAGCAGATGCGATTTGCTCGAAGGCCTTTGGTTCCGCCTGGCACGACCTTGAGGCCCGCGTGATCCGCGATCTGATTTTGGCAGGAACTCGCCCGGACGGTCGGGATGGAACCACCCTCAGGCCAATCGATTGCTTCGTGGACGTCCTGCCACGGGTCCACGGTTCGGCAGTTTTTCAGCGAGGCGAAACGCAGTCGCTGATCACGGTGGCGCTTGGCACCTCCCGCGATCAGCAACGGGTCGACGGACTTTTCGAGGAGTACTCGAAACACTTCATGCTCGATTACAATTTTCCGTCGTTTTCCGTAGGAGAGTGCCGTCCCATCCGAGGCCCGGGGCGTCGCGAGATTGGACACGGCGCACTCGCCGAACGAAGCGTCAATCCGGTCCTTCCCGACACGGAAATTTTTCCCTATACGATCCGGGTGATTTCTGACATCCTGGAGTCGAATGGATCGAGCAGTATGGCCAGTGTCTGCGGTGCCACGCTGGCCCTGATGTCCGCAGGCGTGCCCATCACCAATCCGGTCGCCGGCATTTCGGTAGGACTCGTCAAAGAGGGGGATGACTGGACTCTGTTAACCGACATCCTCGGTGACGAAGACCACTTTGGCGACATGGATTTCAAGATCGCCGGGACCCAGAACGGAATTACGGGTATCCAGCTCGATCTTAAGATCGAGGGGATCAGTGAGGAAATTATCCGCGCAACGCTCAAGCAGTCTCGCGAGGCTCGGATGGAAATTCTTCGCCGGATGCTGACTACCATTCCCAAGCCCAAGGAAGATATATCCGGCTGGGCACCAAGGCTGCTGCGGACAAAAATTCATCCGGACAAAATTGGAATGCTTATCGGCCCCGGTGGAAAGAACATCCGCAGCTTGCAAGAAACCACCGGCACGGTGGTCGAGGTGGATGACGACGGATCTGTCACAATCGCCAGCAATAATGCGGAAGATGCCAATGAAGCACTTGCCAAGATTGAAGCGATGACTGCCTCGGTGCAAATTGGAAAGATTTACAAAGGGAAAGTCAGTAGCGTTAAAGATTTTGGAGCATTCATCGAAATCCTTCCCGGACGTGACGGACTCTGTCACATTAGTGAACTCTCCAATGAATACGTGAGCAGCGTGACCGACATCTGCAACGTTGGCGATGAAATCGAAGTCAAGGTGATTGCAGTAGACGAACAGGATCGCGTCAAATTGAGCCGCAAGGCAGCCCAACAGGAACTGGCGGGAGCCACTAGCGAAACTGACGAATAGGTAGGCAATCGAATGCCCACGGACGGGCGGTTCGATTCGTAATTTCCAGCAGGTCGGCCTGGGGGCCGACCTGCGGGTATTTTTTGTCCCTGCGGTTGTCCACGCAGCTGCGCCTTAAACCCAACAATCCCGCATGACCGCGCCAGAGAACCTGACGCAAGACGAAGTTAAACAAAAACTCGCTGGGCAATTCTCTGAGTTTGTCCAACTGGTGGGCGGACTTGCTCACGAGATAAAAAATCCGCTCTCCACGATTCGCTTAAATCTCGAATTGCTGGCCGAGGACTTCAGCACTGCGGAAACACCGCGTGAACGACGTGCGGCGGGCAAAATCAGCGTCGTGGAACGGGAATGCCACCG
>JAUWIQ010000040.1 GCA_030605285.1 Planctomycetota bacterium | reverse complement strand
CCTCACGGGTCAGGGCGCCTCGCGGACTAATCTCGCGCAGGACTGCCGGGAGCGAGATATTTCGGAGCGCGGTGGATGCGGCCTTTCGGCGGAGTTGAGGTTGTATGACACTGATCGACACGCACGCTCATCTGGATCAGGATGAATTTTCCGAAGACCGCCAGCAAGTGATTGAGGACGCGTTTGAGGCGGGCGTTTCGACCATCTTGGCGGTGGGCATTGGAGCCGATTCGAGCCTTGCCACCACCCAACTCGTGGCCCAGTATCCGGGGTTGTTCGCCGCGGTGGGAATCCAACCCAATTACTGCGCCGAGGCGAAGGCGGAGGATTGGGACCGGGTTGTGAAATTACTCTCCCAGCCGAAGGTTGTGGCGGTTGGTGAAACGGGGCTCGATCGACATTGGGATTTTACCCCTTTTGACATCCAGCAGGATTTTTTTGATCGGCACCTGCGATTGTCCCAGGAACAAGGATTGCCTTTCATCGTCCATACCCGAGAAAGTGAAGCAGACGTCCTGGCCATGCTTCGTGAGGCCCGCAAACGGGGACCGCTCTTCGGGGTGATGCATTCCTTTGTTGGCAGCCAGGAGGTCGCGGGAGAATGTCTGGAGCTGGGCTTATATATCAGTTTTTCTGGCATGGTCACGTTTAAAAAATCGACCCCGCTGCGCTCTGTCGCCCGAACCATTCCAGACGACCGCATTCTCATCGAGACCGACAGTCCTTATCTGGCGCCAGATCCACTCCGCGGTCGCCGTAACCAACCGGCCTACCTGCAGCACACGGCCGAGTGCCTGGCGCGGGAGCGGGATACGAGCTTGGAGGCCTTCGGTAAGCTCACAAGCACCAACGCCCGTCGCTTATTTCGTTTTTAAGCTTTTAAGCGGAGCCTGTCCGAATCAAGTTTAAAACGAATCGTTGTTTTCGGGCTAAAATCCCCTGAAAAATCCACCGGACTGGATGCGCAGGCAGGGGGCATGCTAGGCTGACAGGTTGGAAAGGATTCACATCAGGCCAACGCGGAGTCGTTGGCAGTTCGGGAACCGCAATGTCAAAACATATTTTCGTCACCGGTGGTGTTGTTAGTTCGCTCGGGAAAGGACTCACCAGCGCATCGATTGGGATGTTGCTTGAGCACCGGGGACTTCGCGTACGGCTGCAGAAACTCGATCCGTACATCAACGTCGATCCTGGAACCATGAGCCCTTACCAGCATGGCGAGGTCTACGTGCTGGATGACGGCAGTGAAACAGATCTGGATTTGGGCCACTATGAGCGGTTTACCAACAGTCTCCTGACCCGGGACTCAAATTATACGACCGGACAGATCTATCAATCGGTGATCAACAAGGAACGGCGCGGGGAGTTTCTCGGGAAGACAGTGCAAGTCATTCCTCATATTACCAATGAGATCAAGAGTGTGATTGCGAAGTTGGCTGATGACGACACGGACGTGGTGATTACGGAGATTGGCGGCACCGTCGGTGATATCGAGAGCCAGCCCTTTTTAGAGGCGATACGTCAGTTTTCGCTTGATGTGGGTAAAGAGAATTGTCTTTATATCCATCTCACGCTCGTTCCCTATCTCAAGGCGGCCGGTGAACTCAAGACGAAACCGACCCAGCATTCGGTCGGTCAACTGCGTGAAATAGGTATTCAGCCCGATGTTTTGATTTGCCGTACTGAACGTACGCTCCAGCGGGAAGACCGTGAGAAAATTGCCCTGTTTTGCAATGTCCCCATCAATGCGGTGATCGAAGAAAAAGACAAGGATTTTTCGATTTATGAGGTCCCCTTTAGCCTGGTGGACAACGAACTCGATGAGCTGATCGTCAAGGGCTTGGGCCTCCAAGCCGAGTCACTTGTCCTCGATGATTGGCGCGATCTTTTGCAGCGCTTGCGCAATCCTGAGAATGAGATCAGCATCGCCGTGGTGGGGAAGTATGCTGCCCACCGCGATGCCTATAAATCGATCTATGAAGCGCTCGATCACGCGGGGATTGCGCATCGGACGCAGGTTCGGATTCAGCCGATTCAGAGCGAACAGATTGAGGCGGAAGGACCCGAGCGGCTCCTTGCGACCTACGACGGCATCTTGGTGCCGGGCGGTTTTGGGGAGCGCGGGATTGAAGGCAAGGTCGAGGCGATCCGTTTCGCCCGCGAGCGGGGTATTCCGATGCTGGGTATTTGCCTCGGAATGCAGTGTGCCGTAATTGAATTTGCCCGCAATGTTGTCAATTTAGAGGGCGCGAATTCCAGCGAGTTTGATAAGGATAGCCCCCATCCGGTAATTTGCCTGCTGGATGACCAAAAAACTATCACGGACAAAGGTGGCACGATGCGTTTGGGTGCCCAACGAGCTCGTCTTGATCCGGAGAGTCATGCCCATGCTTGTTATGGCGTAGACGAGGTGAGTGAGAGACATCGGCACCGCTACGAATTCAATAATTCTTACCGTAAGCAATTTGCCGCGCACAACATGCGATTTTCTGGAACGAGCCCGGATGACAAGCTTGTCGAGATTATCGAACTAATCGACCACCCCTGGTTTGTAGCGGTTCAGTTCCATCCCGAATTCAAATCGAAGCCGACCCGAGCCCAACCGCTGTTTTCGGGGTTTGTCGATGCCGCAGTTAGCCATCACGCTGCCAGAGCGACGCGTTCGCAAGGAACGGGCGTGGCAGAAAACGAGCAGCTCAAATCAAGATCGTAGGCACAAGATCGTAGGCAATGGCGAAGGGGTACTTTGCACAACGAGGTTTTCTGAATTGCCTGTCGGTATGTTTACCGTCTTTTTTCTTTAAGGTCTCCTGAACATGTCGGACGCGTCTGGCGAAGAGAAAAAAATTGTAATCGATGAGGACTTCAAGAGCCGCGTCGAAGCAGAGAAAGTCGCTGCCGAGGTGCTACGCCAAGAGTCGCATCCCGCTGCAGAAACCCCGTCAGCGGGTCCCGAGGAGAGCCCTCTGGAGCGCGCATCCGCAGAACCGTCCGCGCCGCTGCCGCCTGCGGAATTCACCACGATTGTCTCTATGCTGGGCACCCAGGCGATGATGAATCTGGGAACGCTTCCCAATCCCAGGCGAGATCGACGCGAATCTTTCCCATGCTAAACATGCGATTGATCTTATCGAGCTGCTGCAGGAGAAAACCAAGGGTAATTGCACAGATCATGAAGAAGCCATACTGGAAAACCTCCTGCACGAATTGCGGATAGCCTACATCGCGTTACAAAGTGGCTCGGCCACAACAGAGATTAAAGTGGCTCGGCCACAACAGAGATTAAGGAAAAAGAGGGAAAATAAAAAAAAGCCATGCCCGGCCGTTTATGAGTCCGCTGGCATCCATGCCAACAATTCCCGGTCGATGGTGACTTACATTCCTAATCGGGTGACACAAACAGTGTTACGAAGATGCCTTTACTCATGGCCGGGCATGGCCCTACTTTTTATTTGAAGCAACTCCTCTCCTCTATTTTTTCTCTGGGGATTCCCTAGACGGTGTGGGTCTATTTTCACGAAGTTGTGCTCTCAGCTTGTCAGACGATCGAAGAGGCGCCGAAATCTGGGAATACGCTTTTCCAGATAAGAGACCCATGCTTCCGGACGCCAGATTTCGACGCAGACGGCGGCACCGACGATAAGCACATCGCCACCCTGTTCGGCCCCCAGGAACTCTCGAAAGCTTTCGGGAATCAGCAGACGACCTCGACCGGCGATTTTGACCGGTCGCTGGCGGGTGGAGAGGAGTCGGCCGAGGAGTTGCAATTCTCCGATCCGGCTCTCGAGTTTTCCGGCGCGGATTTTCCCCCGCACCAGATCCATACCGGCATCCAGTTCGTGTTGTGAACGTCGCGTGTTCCAGAGGCTTAGGCATCCGGGCCTTTCCTTTGCCAAAGTGCAATCGCCGTCCTCTTCAATGAGCGGCTGCACTAGCTCCTGCGGTATGGAAACTCGATATCGTTCGTCCAGTTGCCTCGGGTACTCGCCGAGGATCAGGTCGGGTGGGTTCGCCATATTCAATTTGACAGATCCTGTTATCTCAGAAAGAAATTAGATTGCAAGTGATATGGGCAAATAACCCACGAAAAATATTGAAATAACCAATGAATGGGTTAAAAACCCACTAAATCAGGACTTTAGCGGGATCTATTTGCGGCCCCTCTCCCTCCCCGCGCTTGCAGTCCCGGATAGTTTTTCTGTCGTTGCGGAGTTTTCGTTGTCGGCCAATCAGCACCCGGGCAGATGAAAAGCCCTGGTTTTTTGGTCTTTTGGGTCGCTGCCAACGCCAGCTAGCGCCACCTGATAGCTTGGGGTCCTAGGCGGGCGTTTCGGCTTGAATTCCCCCTGACACAGGCGCGTATTTTCGCTATGGTCCGCCCCCGGAAATTAGCGTCCTATTTTTAGCAATCTTAGTATTAGCGCGTGTAACGACTGAGCTATGTTTTTGTCATCCAAACCCAGAATCGGCGAACCGGTCGTCATTACCGGCATCGGTATGATTACATCGGTTGGTGGCAGTGCCGCGGCGACTTGGGAGGCGGTTCGTTGTGGGGCAAGTGGCGTGCGGTCGATCCGAGGCCTCCCCAGCATCCCCGACGATCTCATAATCGGCGCGCCGGTCGATATCGACACCTCGTGTCCGAGCCAACTAAAAGTGATTGCGCTCTCACAAACCGCCGCTCAGGAGGCCCTCTTGGATGCGGACATCGATCTGGCCGCGGTGGATCGGGACCGTTTTGCTTGCGCAATTAGTGGACACATGGGCGATACCGATGGGATTGCTGAAATATTGGGTTTGAGCAGCAAATCAGAAGGCGACGTTCCGAGTTGGCATCAGTGGATGCCCAATACCGCGTGCGCGACGCTCGCGACCGAATACGGTCTGTTCGGGCCGCGAAGTTGCCACTCCACCGCCTGCGCCAGTGGTCTGATCGATATTCTCTCCGCCGTCCGTCGTATCCGGGATGGTCAGTGTGACTATGCGCTCGCTGGAAGCGCCGAGGCAATCAACCCTTTGTTCGCGGCAGGTTTTCGTCAATTACGGGTCCTGGCGGAGCATTCGGACCCCAGCCGGGCCTGTCGGGCTTTTGATCGGGATCGAAGTGGATTTGTGATGGGTGAGGGCGCAGCCATGTTTGTCTTGGAAAAGCTAAGCAGCGCGAAAGCGCGGCGAGTGCCAATCTACGCTGAAATCACCGCGGGCACGATGTTGGGGGAAGCACATCATGTGACCAGTATGGCCCAAGACAGCGAACCCTTGCGTTATCTCATCACCGAGACACTTCGACGCGGTGCAATGGCTGCCGAAGAAATCGGGTATGTCAACGCGCACGGAACCGGTACTCGTCAGAACGATCTGGTCGAGACCCGCGGTATCCGGGCTGCACTTGGGGGTGCGGCCAGTGATATTCTTGTCGGGGCGAACAAGTCCAGTATCGGACATCTGGTGAATGCGGCCGGGAGCGTGGAATTGGCGCTGACGGCCCTCTCGCTACGCGATGGTTTTGCGCCACCCACCTTGAACCTCTATAATCCTGATCCCCAGTGCGATCTCGACTGTGTGCCGCTGGTGGGCCGCGTACACCGTGCTGAGAGCGCACTGAAGCTTTCCTGCGCTTTCGGGGGTCATCTCGTCTGCGTCGCAATTCGCAAGGGGTCTGCTGCGTTAAGCCAGCCTAGTTATGCCGATCATGCGCCCTCAAAAGCTGCTTGATGATGAAAGCGTTTTTGCTTCTGGCAGAATCTTCGGCCTCCTCTTTTTTTAGTGTTTCAGTGGCTCCGGAAGGCCGATGAATCACCCAGATAGCTTTGCTGGTACAGAACTGCTAGCGGGGTTCTGTCGATGCAAGCCGGGATTCTGCGGGGGTGTCTTATGGAAGTCTGTACGTCACGGTTCGGTACGGTGGAGGTTTCCTCGGCCGACACGATTTGTTTCCCCAGTGGGTTGGTCGGTTTTGAAGACTGTCCATCTTGGGTGCTCTTGATGCATCAAGCGGGCGACTCCGTGATCTGGTTGCAGTCCACTCAGACCGCAGAGGTTGCCCTCCCTGTTGTCGACCCGAGAACTTTTGTTCCGGAGTTTACTTTGCAGGTTGAGCAAAGTGATTGGACGCCACTAGGAATAAGAAAAGAAGATTTTATTCAGGTTCTCGTCACAGTTGCCAGACACGAGGATTCCCTGCGTCTGAACCTACTTGCACCTCTGGTGATTAATTGTCTGCGGCGGCTCGGTCGACAGGTGATCAATACAGATCTCGGGATGGTCGACCACCTAGTTTGGGATTCGGCAAACACGCTCAAAAAAATTGCTTAACGAGTTAGGGCGCTGGGCCCTGGGAGAGAAGCAGGCAACAAGGACTGCTGCTGACGAACGAATCGGTGATTGTGTCGTCTAAAGTGAAAGTCCTCTAAGAGAAAGACAACGATGCTGGTACTTTCCAGACAACGCGACGAGAGCATCATCATTGGTGATGATGTTGTGATTACTATTGTGGACGTCCGGGGCGACAAAGTACGTCTGGGGATCGACGCCCCGACCGAGATACCCGTCCACCGACGCGAAGTTTATGAGGCAATCCAACGAGAAAATCAGCGGTCCAGCACGTCGAGTCTCGGCGACGTCGATCCTTTGCGTTAGCAGACTAGGGCGCTGCGGTGCCCGCAGCGAGGAGCCGCTCGATCGCACTTTCCGCGGTATGAATGCACTGCGGGATGCCGACGCCATGATAGGCGTTTCCAATCAGGGCAAGATTCCCGAGTTCCGCTGCGCGTTTTTCGATTCTGCCGACGCGCGCCGCATGTCCCAGGTGGTATTGCGGCATCGTCTGGGGCCAACGGGCGATCTGCTGACTCACCGGCAGGCCCGTCAATTGGAGAAGGTCACTGAGTTCTTCAACCGCAATTGTGGCCAATTCCTCATCGGATCGTTCCAGGAATTCGGCCTGGCATGCACCGCCGAGGAATACCCGCACCAGGAGTTGGCCCTCGGGAGCCCGCCCTGGAAATTTGTTGCTGGAAAAACTTGCCGCCAGAATACGACGTTTTTCAATCGCCGGTACGACAAAACCGAACCCGGCTGGGGGCACGCGGAATTGTTTCTCTGCAAAACCCAAGCAGACCACCACGCAGCCGGCATAGGGAATGGCTGTGAGTTCTTCCGCAAGGACCGGATCGGTGCCTGAAAGCAGTTTTGCCGACTGGTGGGCAGGCGTGGCAAGGATCAGCTTCTGGCACTCGATCGGGTTGGCCCCTTGAACTTTCAGTCGCCAGCGGGCGTCGTTGCCGCGGTCCAGCCCGAGTACGGCGGACTGTTTCTGCAAGACGCCCCTGGGGAGGCGGCTGGCAAGGGTCGAAACCAGTTGTTCGATCCCGAGTTTGGGTGTCATAAACAGGCTGTAGCGGGCACCCGCCTGCGGATCCGATCGGCTGGGTGTTTTGCGGTCCGTGGCCCGCAGCCCACGACAGAAGCTGCCGTACTTCTGTTCCAGCTCAAAAAAACGCGGCAGGGCCGCAGCGACACTCAGCTTGTTGGAGTCCGCCGTGTAGATGCCTCCCACAAGTGGCTGGATAAGTCTTTCAAAGACTTCGCGGCCAAACCGGCGGCTGGAGAATTGCGATAAAGATTCTTCACGCGCTCCCGGGGGGCGACGACGGACAAAGCGTTCGCAGAGGAGACGAAATTTTCCCCGCAGACTGAGGATTGGCGAGGTCAAAACCGGCCCTAGCCGTGTCGGCCCCATAATTTGAAAACCCTCAGGTATCGGGACCAGCCGACCCCGAGAGACGACTTGGGCGCGGCGCTTGGTGGCGTTGGTCAACAGGAGTTCATTTTTTATTCCCAGACGATCGCAAAGCGAGATTGCCCAGGGTTGATCGGTAATGAAATTGTCGGCACTCTGTTCGATGAGGAAGCCCTCTTGACGACGCGTTTCCAACACACCACCCACCCGGTCTTCCCGTTCCAGAAGTTGTACCTTGAGTTCGGGGGCCAGCTCCTGAATTCTCCAAGCCGCCGCCAGGCCGGAAATTCCGCCACCCACGATTGCGATATCCAACGTCTCATTTTCAACCTCGGCCATGGTCACTTCCAAATTGCTGCCGATGAGGCGGTGGAACTTTGTGGTGGGATAACAAAGGGCGGATCGAAGCCGAACGAACTCGACATCGAATATTCTAGTAGTACGCCTGGGTTTTCGACCATAGACCTCGGTAAAGGTTTTCCTGCATATCTACGCAGTTTACTTATGCGCGTTGCGAGGTTGCGGATTGCCAAGAGCACTCCAGTGGGTTTGTCAGAGGCGAATCGAGAAGGCAAAATGAACAGCCGGTTGGCGATACAATGGTTGCGCCAAAAACAAGACTCGTTTACGATCCGCGAAAATCAACGGCGATGACAAATACCCGCGAGGCCAGGTCGGAGATTCTTGAGTATGGCGCATTGCGAATTGGCTTCCATTGGCACCGTGACCGCTTTGCGCATACGATCGGGTTTGTCAGGGATCGGCTGATCCCCGTGATGGCCTCGATGGAAGGGGGTGGGGAAGAGTCCTGGCCGCCCAGTCCCCCGCTTCAGGAACTCGAAATTGCCGAGGGGCCGACTGGCCCCAACGCGCTGCTCGTCGGCAGTGCGGGTGGCAGTCATTGGTCGTTGGTGGTGGATCGTGATCCGCACGCGGAACTTTTTCGTATTGATGTGGCCTGTCGTTTCATGAATCTCCCGACCGCTGATTCGCCGCAGGACGCGCAAAGGGATTCGCTGCACAGCCATTACCGGACGATGTTCTGCGCAGAACCGCTGTCCGGTCATCCGGGTGCGATTGCGGTGGGTCGGCTTGTGGTCGAGCCGCACTCCAATACCACCACGGCAATCCCGCAAAAGATGGCTGGGGCGGGCCGAGAAGCGGGCGATCTTTGTCTTGCCCCACGGATACCCAATGCGGCATCGGGAACCATTCGATGGCAATACACCGTCGGTTTACGCAAGCCGTAAATCGACAGCTCCAGCCTGTATCCGGGGAAGTGCGTGCGAGATCATCTGCTCTGGCATCCGGAATGGTTGGTATCGAACCCCCGGGGGGCTGCCAAGTTTCGTATAATAAGAATAAATAAGAGTAGAAGAAGCATGCCGCAGGAGCTGTGATGAGGTGGCTGCCAAAAATGATTTGTCCTGGGAGGACTCGATGAACGAACCAGAAAATCCTTCCCGGAGAAATTTCCTGCAGGGGAGAATTCCTCTCGGAACAGTTCACCAGCAGAATCTGGTAACCGACTCCCTGGCGAAATGGGTAGCAGATCCCGAGCAGGAGGCCTATCTGATTCGAATTGGCCGGCGGGCCATGGCGTGTCAGTTTCAGGTGTTTCTCAATGCTGGCCAGCACACGCGCGATACCGAAGTCGCCATGGAGGCACTGGATGTCATCGATGCGATGGAAGAGCTCTTGACAGTCTACTCGGACGACAGCGAGGTCTCGCAGCTAAATCAACGAGCGGCCACCATGGCGGTGCCAATCAGTTGCGAACTTTGCCAATTGCTGGAACTTTCTCTTGAACTGTACACGGCGACTGCAGGTGCGTTCGATGTGACCGCGGGTCCCCTCACGGAAATCTGGGCTTTTGCCCGGCGTGCGGGTTGTATTCCTACCGCGGAGACGGTGACCGCGGCGCTGGCGAACGTGGGCAGCGATCATTTGGATTTGGATCAAAAAAATGGGTGTGTGCAGTTCTCCCAACCGGGCTTGGCGATTAATTTTGGCGGGATCGGCAAAGGCTATGCTTTGGACTG
>JAUWIQ010000481.1 GCA_030605285.1 Planctomycetota bacterium | reverse complement strand
TCATACAACCTCAACTCCGCGAAAAGTCCGCATCCGCCGCGCTCCGAAATATCTCGCTCCCGGCAGTCCTACGCGAGATTAGTCCGCGAGGCGCCCTGACCCGTGAGGACCTTCAACCGCTCTGGGGGGTTTTTGCAGTCAACTCCTCGAGCGACTCAAGGTGACCCTGTGCAGCGCCCAAAGCCTCCTTGGCAATTGCATAGGCCGTAGGATCGCCATCGAGACGTTCCGCATACCGCCCGATCCAGTCCACTTCTTCCCGCTGGAACTCAAGAATCTTCAGCAACAAAAAGTCGAGTGAGAGAAAATGCAAATCGAGAAAATCCATCGGGTACTCACCCGAATCCACAACACCGCCCCGCTTTTGGATTTCCGAGGCCAGCCGCGCGCACATCAATTTCTGGTCGGCAACAATGTCCATTACCACCAGGGTGGCGTTTTCGTCGCCGCGGTGGGTCCAGGGCGAGGCCTCCGTCAAGAACATCGGCAAGGAACGATAGTGATGTACGAACAACTGGCCAAGCAAGGCGATCATATTTTCATCTGCCATCCCCATCTCTCCTCACACTCCCACCAGAGTCTTGCACGCATGGAGGGCCCATTCGTAGAGGCCATTCCACTGGATAATCAGCAGTAGCAGTGGGGCGGTAAGCACCGCGATATAGATGCCGGGCAGAGAAACCATCGGCAAGCGCAACGGCACACGATTTTCAGGCTCTGGATCAAAAGTCATTGCCCGGACCACTCTCAAATAATAAAACAGGCTGATGGCGGTATTCACTCCGCCGATAAAAAGCAACCAATACATGCCTGCATCGACCAAGCCGGCAAAAATTACCAGTTTCGCCATAAATCCAGCCAACGGTGGCAAACCGATCAGACTGAAGAGGATCACAGAAAAACAGATTACCAGGCCTGGATTTCTGTGTACCATCCCCGCGTAATCTGCAATCTGCTCACTGCCGATTGCATTGCGAACAAAAGCCACAATCGCAAACGCACAGAGATTCATAAATACGTAAATTAATGCGTAAAGCAAAAGTGCCGCAAACGCTTCGGAGGCCCCCAGAGGATTGCTGCTGAGCATCAGCAATCCCGCAGCTATCGGCATCATCATGTAACCCGCATGGGCAATGGTTGAATAAGCCAACAAACGTTTGATATTCGCTTGACCATAGGCTGCTAGATTACCAAACGTGCACGTGATCGCCGCCAGAATCGCAATCACATAAGCTAGAAATTTTCGGATTGCCGTCACTGATGATGTGACCTGCTGCGATTCCGCTGCGACCTGCAGAATTTGGACCTCGTCAACAATGCGATCACGGCCTTGCTCTTGGCGATTGACTCCGGGTATCTCGCGAACCTGCTGCAGATGTTGCCCTTCAACAACGGGTTTTGCGAAAGCTTGCCCAGAATGTTGGATTCCATCAACCGCCACGCTTGTCGGTGGATTGACCATCGGCTCGCTTGCGGGCGGTACAGAGAATCCCACTGCCAACCGAACGAGCAACGCCAACGCCGCCGCCTTGGAGGCAACCGAAAGAAATCCATTGACTTCGGCACTCGCGCCCTCAAAGACATCGGGACACCAGAAATGGAAAGGGACGGCCGAAAGTTTAAAGGCCAGACCGACCATGATCATCAAGGCCGCCAGGACCAGAACCAACTGATAATCGGTCCCCATCCCCTGGGAAAGCCGCCAGGCAATCGTGGGGATATGTGCCGATCCGGAGATACCGGCAAGTAGACTGATCCCGTACAGCATGACACCGGCCGCACCCGCGCCATAGACGGCGTACTTAATCGAAGCCTCACTGCTCTTGCGGTCGCCTTTAAGGATACCTACCAGTGCATAGGAGGGTACTCTCGCCATCTCAACCGCCAAAAATACGATCAGCAGATGATTTGCCGACGCCATCAAACACATCCCCAGTGCCGCACCCAAAACGAGTGTGTAAAAGTCGGATCCATTCTCGCGGTCGGTGAGACCAGAAATTCGGGTCAGGATGATAAACAGGACGGTCACAAAAGTCAGTAATGTACGAAAGAAGACTGTAAACGCATCGTAGACGAGCATGCCCGTAAAGATTTCGCTGGGGACAATCTGCCCTCCGTCGGCCAGAAAAACCCAGGGTTCAGAGAACACAAAAGCAGCCGTCGCACCGAGGAGGGCGACCAGCCAGGATGGCAAAATCCAACGCGTGAAGTCGAACACTCGCAAAATGAGCATGAGCAGAATCGTGCCACAAAGAATCAACTCGGGAATAAATTTCCCCAGCGAAGTCTCGGTATCGCCAACAACAAATTGAACCAGCTGATCGTAGTTCACGTTTTCAAGTTACCACTGATATTTTGATGAATTCTAATTTGGATTTCGAGCAGCCCTTATTTTTCCGTCAAAATCCTCCTTGCCACAGGGGATCGCTTGCCAGCGGGGCTCCTGATGCCGGGGGTGCACGTTCGCGAAAATTTTCAACCTCTTGCAATAACGAGGGCAGAATCCCCAGGGTGGGAGATTGTGTGTTGGGTTCTGATTTCTCTCGCAAGCCGTCTGCCGGTTGCGAGGCAAAAGGAGCTACCTGCGACTCCTCTGCAGGCCGCTAAACTGAGG
>JAUWIQ010000340.1 GCA_030605285.1 Planctomycetota bacterium | reverse complement strand
TCCCCGTTTACAATCGGCCAATCTGAATGGAACCGACATCCTTCAAGATGAGCAGCTGGAAATGGTCCGCTTCTTGCGTTCGCGGCCACCTTCTGCGACATCTCACAATCCGTAGACCTAGGACGACTTCTCCCTGATACGACAACACCTCGGGTACTCGTTTAGGGAGTCGTTTTTTTCCTGCGAGAAATGGTGGCGATCAATTCGACAATGGCATTATGTAAAACAGTTCCCTCAGCTGATAACGGTAACGCAACTTTTAGATCGGCCAAGGCCTCATTACTTTTTCCCTCGTCGGCCAAAAAGCGCCCTCGCGAAAAACGCAGCGTTGGTTTAGCAGGCTTAATGCTTATCGCGTGATCGTAATCGGCTATCGCATCTTTTTTTCGGCCCAACATCTGATAGACCCCAGCGCGTCGTTCGTAGGGGAGCGGATTGTCCGGATTCAACTCAATCGCATCCTCAATTTGTCGCATCCCATCGCTCATCCTGTCCGTCACAAAAAGTATTTCAGCCAAACTTGTCGCAGTCATCGACTTGCGATCCGCGTCCACATTGGGGTCCAATAAATGCGCACGGTAGGCCTTTTCAAGCAACGCGTAAATGACCGGTTCCTCTGAGGTGCCGCGAGGAACGGGCTGGTCCGGATTGCGGATCCAATGGTTGGTAAATTCCATCCACCCCATCGGACTCTTGATTTTTTGCATGTGGCACCCAACGCAGTCGGAGTCTGTCGTCACGACCGCAGAAGTGTGACTTTTTGCGATGTCTTCATGGCACCGCAGACAGGACTGATTGTAATGATGGACCGAATCCTCGGCATTGGTATGAGGATTATGACAATCCTGGCAGGAAATTGTGGTCTCTGCTGGAGATTGCCGAAAACAGGCACTGAGCATCAAACCTGCACCTGCATGCCGCGCGACCTCGGAATCCATATTGAGGACATCCCGCGGGCTCAGATCGGCTGGTTTTCGATGGCACTGGGTACAGAAAAGTACCTGCTCGTATGCCGACAAACGGCCCGAATTATAAATTTTTAGATCGCTTTCATTTTTTTCGACCGCAGCGATATGGGCACTGCCCGGACCATGGCACCGTTCACAACTGACACCAAAGGTCGAGGCCTGTGGGTCAAGCCGATCGTCCCGCCAAGCAACAACCGAAGCATGACAACTAAGACAATATGTGCTGTGTGCCACGGAGCCCAATTCTCCCAATGTGCCCTCATGCATTGTATGACTTGGCGTGACAAACCAGCAATTCTTCAACCTAGAATAGCTAAGGCACAGTTCACGTAATCGTCGTCCTTCTTCTGCTGTGAGCATCGTAAGGTTACGTGCACCAAAAACGACATCGGCTCGGGCACGCAGTGGTGCCGCATTGCCTTGGTCGACTGTGAGAAAAACCCCTTCTTCCGTTTTTTCGTAACGGCCAGGAAATGGAGCATCTCCTGGATACTGCTTGAACGGTAACGCCAGCTTTTCCTCGGAGAATATTTTTTCTCGATTCGCGGGGCCAATCATTGCCCCCGTGTGGGCCATGTGATGAGTCGCTTGTTGCTCATATTGCTCAGCATGACAGTCCGCGCACTTCTCCGAACCAACCACCGAGGCCTTGTAGTCAAGCAGAATTCCCCCGGAGCCAAAACCAGCCAGATAGGTTTCATCCTTGGACGGGACGGTTTCTGCGGCCTGCCGCCGATGACACCCACATGGCATGAATAAGACTGCCAATACAATCCACTGCAGGTGCCCAGTCGACCGATAGACAGTCTTCAGAGACCCATGAACATTGGCACTACGCGAGGCCCGGTACACATCCAGATCGGACATTATTTGAGGATCCGGTTTCTCAGTCTGGCTTAAACAGGGAAAGTCAAATTCAAGGTACCCTGTCGGTAAACTATTGTCAAAAATCAAGCATTCGTCCCACTCGAGAATCCGACTAGAAATTCTCAGAATACGGGCCGCAGACCCAACTCGATATCGCCACAAAAAAATGCGGCTCTCATAGATTTACCGGTCCAACTGCTTTCCAACAGCCATTTCTGCCCGCCGCAAATTTTCACGCGCTGCTGGGTAATCCGGTGCGAGTTCGAGTGCTCGACGAAATTGTGCGATCGCTGCCTCCATCTGCCCCTGCATCGTTAATACCTCGCCCCAGTCGTTATGAACCCGCACATTGGTCGGATCGGCCTGCAGCGCACTTTCATAACGTTTGACGGCCTCTACCAGCTGCCCCAAATGTCGCAATAGGTTGCCCCACTGTCGGTAAGCTTCAGAAAAATTAGGGTCCGCTGTAACCGCCCGGCGATAATGGTCCTTCGCCTCCTCGAACCGCTGCTTTCGAGTCAGAAGCATCGCGAGATTGTAGTGGGCGATCGCGAAATCGGGATCCAACTCCAAGGCCTTCTCGTAAAGTGGAAGTGCATCGCCAGGACGATTCTGTCGGATTCTCAGATTAGCCAGATTACCATAGGCAGAGGCAAAAGCAGGATCGAGCGCGATTGCCCTCATAAGATGGATCTCCGCCTCGTTAAGCCGCCCTTCGTCAAGCAGGATCGTCGCCAGATTGCTGCGAAACTCCGGCATATCGATTATTTGAAGACCCGCATAGAGCTGGGCCTTCGCATCCTCAAACTGTCCAGCCTTTTTTAACCCATCCGCACTTTTGAGCAGGTTGGTCATCTCGAGTGATTCCAGATCCTTATCAAGATTGGAGTTTATAAGAATCCGACCCGGTAACGAGGCGGAGTCCTGAAATCGCTCGTTGCGAGATCGCGATGCGTACTCGCAATCGGTAAATAGTTGATCCAGAGAAATCTGGCCCTTGTAGATTATCGACAAGCGGCCCTGCCCATCGATCAGGAAACTCGTGGGCGCGGGAAGCACCGTATCATTAACCACCAGTAGGTTGTGTATCGCTTGAAAGAGGTTGGCCAGTCCCTCGGTCGCCGTCCCATGCGTAAAGGGAAAATTGATCTGATCAAGGAAGGGCTCGGCCGCCTGCGGATCGGTCTTCTCCTCGCCAAGCGAATCCATGCAAAGTGCGACCACATCGAGATTGTGCTCTGCAAACTCGTCTTTCCGCTTGGCCATTTCGGTGAGTTCCTGCCGGCAAGGGGCACACCAAGTGGCCCAGAGATTGATGAGTACCGGTCGACCCTTGCCAATGGATAGTTTTTGCATGCTTCCATCAGTGGCTTGATACTCGGCCGCTGGCATCGGCAGGAGCGATACCAGTGGAACTCTCGCGCTGCCGGATGCCGGGGGGACCGTAGGCGGCTCGGGCTTCAGCTTCAGCACCCCCTCTCGCCTCGCGAGTTTCTCCGCCTTGCCGGTCCCTTGCAGGAGAACATAGCGGCCATCCACTTCCAGATCAGAAAATGTCTCTGTCCCGCCACCGGGCCAATGAATTTTGATCGTTTGTGGTTGCTCCTTAGGTCCGAGTCCAAAATGGAGCCACTTACTGGACTGACTCAAAAATCCCTCCCCTGCCC
>JAUWIQ010000474.1 GCA_030605285.1 Planctomycetota bacterium | reverse complement strand
TCACACCCGGCAGGAGATGCAGCCCCGTGGCGTCAAGGACCTCCTCGGCATCGACCTGGCCGGCAACATCAATATCAACAATTTTCTCCCCTTCCAGCAGGACCGAAGTCTGTAAAATCTCCTCCGGGAGAACAACCTTCGCATTTTTTATCAACGTTATCATAGCCGCACTTCACAAGCCAAGGGGAGAAGACGTATCTTCTCTAGAGTATCGCTTTGCGGACTACCACGCCGCAGAGGCCACGAATATTAATATAACAATCCATTCCGACTTTGAGATGCCGCTTTGAAGATCTTCCTCTACGAATTTGTGACCGCCGGGGGCATGATCGACCGCCCCAGCAATGAAATTCCGGACTCGTTGGTGGCGGAGGGCCAGGCCATGGCACGGACACTCGGCAACGATCTGGCGGCTAGTGGGGCAGAAGTCGATCTGATGGCCGATGCACGATTCATGCAGCCCTTGGAATCCGCAAACTTCCATCGGATCGATACCCCTGAAAGAGAAAAAACTCTTTTCCAAAAACTTGCGGCAAGTGCAGATGCCACGATCGTAATCGCTCCGGAATTCGACGGCATACTCCAGGATCGGGCCGAACGGGTATCCGCCTATGGCGGTCGGCTCATTGGCCCCAGCATCGACGCGATTACGCTTGCTGCGGACAAACATCGCACTGCCGCACATCTCCACAGTCTGGGCATTCCCTCCACCCAGGGCGTTTTGCTCCAGGCAGGGGAACTGCTTCCCGTTGATTTTCCCTATCCGGCGGTACTCAAGCCCCGCTGGGGAGCCGGTTCTCAGGGAATCGCACTGATTCTCGACCCGGTTGCTGCGACTGGGCAGCAGACTCCCTGCGAAGCGCGACTCGAATGCTATGTCCCGGGCACGCCAACCAGCGTGGCGGTACTCTGTGGGCCTTGTGGGCTTAAACCGCTGACCGCCTGCCGCCAATTGCTTTCCCAGGACGGTCGCTTTACCTATCTTGGTGGATCCCTGCCCCTGCAAGAGGATTTGAATGAGCGGGCCTGCCGTCTTGCCACGGCAGCGGTTGCCGCGTTCGAAGGCATGCTTGGCTATGTGGGGGTGGACCTAATCTTAGCTGAAGCGTCGCGCGGTGATACGGTGGTGGAAGTGAATCCTCGCCTTACCACATCATACATCGGTCTCCGGAAAGCGAGCCCTCAGAATCTTGCCGCAACCATGTTGCAGTGGGCTGATGGCCAAGATTGTAATCCTGTGTTTTTCGATACTCCGATCAGTTTCGACTGCGCGGGCAAAAATCCTCTCGTGTCTATTCCATGAATTGGCTTGCCCTTGATATCGGTGGTGCGAACCTCAAAATCGCAAACGGTGCGGGATACGCAGCCACGCGACCATTCGCCCTCTGGCAAGATTCCTCCCGTTTGCATGAGGCGATTGAGGCGCTGCTCGCGGCCGCCCCCGCGAGCGAAGCAATTGCCGTGACGATGACTGGGGAACTGGCGGATTGCTACGTGACAAAAGCTGAAGGAGTCCGGCACATTCTTGGCGCAGTCGCGCGCGCTGCCGCCGACTGCCTACTCCGCGTCTATCGCAACGACGGACAATTTGTCGCGCCTGCGGAGGCAATTGCCGACCCCCGACCCATTGCTGCCGCCAACTGGCATGCCCTGGCTCGCTTTGTAGGCCGTTTCAGCAAACCGGGAATGAGTCTGTTGATCGACATCGGCTCGACCACGACCGATGTAATCCCTCTGATCGATTGCTTTCCGGCGGCCCAAGGGATCACGGACACGCAACGACTTGCTACGGGGGAACTGGTCTATACCGGGATCGCGCGGACCCCGCTCGCGACACTTGTTTCCGCGCTATCCTATCGTGGCCAAACTTGTGGCGTGGCAAGAGAATGGTTTGCCACCACTCAAGATGTTTACTTGACACTGGACGAGCTCCGAGAAGATGAGACCGACCTCCATACGGCCGATGGCAAACCTGCCACGAAATTAGCAGCCCAGACGAGGCTTGCCCGCATGATTTGTGCGGATGGAGACCTTTTTACCAGCCAAGACGCAGCTGAAATGGCGGCCACGATCATGCAGTCCCAACTCAATCTGGTGACCGCAGCTGTCAATCAGGTGCTTGGCGGACACCCGGAACAACTGCAAAGCGTCGTCATTTCCGGGTCTGGGGAATTTCTTGCTCGTCGTGTGGTGCGGATTGTGGCACCCCATGTCAAACTTCTTTCGCTCAGTCAACTTGCCGGTGTCCAGATTTCTCATTGTGCCGCAGCCCATGCAGTCGCCGTGCTTGCAGAGGAAGAATGCCGATGAGCGATGGCTCTTTGCGCGTGATCAAGCTGGGAGGGAGTCTGCTGAATCGACCCTATCTCGCAGAAGCTTTGAAAACCTGGCAACACACCCTAGAACCGATGCAGGATGTGTTCTTAACCGGTGGCGGCCAACTGGCAAATGCTGTGCGCGATTTAGACAAGGCCCATCTTCTGAACCAACAGATCAGTCATTGGCTGGCCATAGACGCCATGTCCGTTACAACCTGCATTGCTTCAACCCTGCTGCCGGAAAGCCGGATTGTGCAAACGATGGGAGCCCATGGCCAGACCGATACGAAACGCAAATTCTCACTTCTGGATGTACGGAACATTCTCCGTGAAGAGGAACCCTTTC
>JAUWIQ010000305.1 GCA_030605285.1 Planctomycetota bacterium | reverse complement strand
GCTCCGCCGACGGCAGCTGGCGAACAAGGTTCGGGCGAAGTCACGTTCAAGACAGAATCCCTTGCGTTCGGAAGTTTGGCCCCTCTGGCGGCCAGGTTTGTGCCCGCCGTCCCCGTCGAGGGGGCAATAACTGCCGATGTGACAATTGGCTGGTCCGGGAGAAAAGCCCATGTCGAAGGGAGCTTCCAAGGCAAGGATTTGGCCATCCGCTCGGACGAGTGGCTCGCCGGAGATACCCTCTCGCTCGAGAGCTGTGATGCCCTTGTGCAGTTAGATTTTGACGGAGAGCAACTGCAGATCAACCGCTGTCAGATCAAATCCGGATTGGCAAGTTGTGAGCTGGAGGCAAATCTGCAGATCGACCCGAAGCGACTGAAGGGCTGGGAAAGTTTCAGCGACCAGACGAATTTTCGTATTGCCGGGCAGGTCGATCTGGCTCGGCTTGCCGCCCAATTGCCTGCTCTCCTGCGGATCCGTCCGGATGCCCGCGTGACATCCGGGCAGATCGCCTTTTCCGTGCAAAGTATGCTGCAGGAGGACCTTCGCCAGTGGAATGCGTCGTTGACCGCAACCGCCGTGGAGGCCATCGCGGCGGGGCGGCCGATCCGTTGGGAGCAGCCGGTGACCATGCGTCTCTCTGCCGTCGAGCGGCAGAACGGGCAAATTGTTGGAAACCTGAAATGCGATTGCGATTACCTCTCGATTGAAGCCAATGGCTCGCCTGCAGATGCAACCATTGCCGCCCAGGGATATTTGACTCGACTCACGGCAGACCTCAAACCGTTGATTGATCTCCAGGGGCTTCATTTGGCAGGTCGATTCGATGCCAGTGTCGATTTGCAGCGCCAGACGACAGGCGAATTTGACGCCAACGGTCACGTACTTATCCAAGGCCTGGAATTCTGGTTTCCGGGCTGGCGACCCTTTCGCGAGGATCGTATCACGCTCAGTCTGCAAACCAAGGGAGAGACCAGAAAAGGTAAATTACCGTTGCTTGAAAAAGCAACACTGCGGATTAATTCCGCAGGAGATCAGCTCGAGGTTTCACTCTCTGGCCCCCTATCGATCGCAACCCTGATCACGGGCTGGCCGATAGAAATTCGAGCCCAAGGTCAGCTAGCGTCCTGGTTGGCAAAAATGCAAACCTGGCTACCAATGCCGGATTGGCAGTTGCAGGGTCAGGCTCAGTTGACGGTAGAAAGTGTCGTCGGGCTTGGGGCGGTCGATATCAAAACAGCAAAAATAGAAATCGGTGATTTACGAGTAGTCTCCCAAGACTATCTGATTGAAGAGTCATCCGTTCTTGCTACGGTGAGCGGCAAATGGGACCGAGTGAATCACGAAATCACAGCCTCTTCCGTGGCAGTGCGCTTGCCGTCCGCTGTATTCTGGACAGAGAAGTTGCAAGTCGATTTGGTTTCCGATAAGAGACCGGTACCGACCGCAACGGGCGATCTCTTTGTGCGAGCTGACCTGAGTAAACTGCAGCAATGGATTACGGCTAGGCAATCCGATCCAAAATTGAAGCTGGCCGGACAATTGGAGGGCCGGGTAAGTCTCGATACGCGTGCTACCGGCACAGCGGCTCAAGGTAGCCTGGAGATTAAGAATTTTGAAATTCACGTCCCCTCGCAAGCAACTCCCAGTTCGATCGCAGCAGGCATGCCGCCGGCCCGTCCGCTCGTACAACCGGTGCGTTGGGAACCAATATGGAAAGAGAGAGAGTTTGTGATCCAGGGTCGCGGTCGGTACGACGCAGAGCAAGATCGACTCGTGGTGGAGACGCTCCAGGTCGAGTCAAGACCGCTGCAGATTATGGAAACCAGTGGCACATTCGCACAACTTTCCACGGCAACCGACGTCAATTTAAGTGGCCGTGTGAAGTACGATCTGCAGCGACTCGTCCCGCTACTGAAACCCTATCTTGGCGCGGAGATCGAGATGACCGGCAACGGAAATCATCCCTTTCACTACCGGGGTCGTTTGCCTTCGTCTGCAAGTTCACCGCAGTCAGGAATCCAACCCTGGTGGGTCGATGCGAATGCGGGAGCTGCATTTTCATGGGATAAGCTGGACCTCTATGGGTTGCAGGCGGGGAAGGGAGGTCTGCAGGCAGCGCTCCAGGAAGGTGTGATCCGATTCCAGCCGATCGATCTGGCTTTTGGTGGTGGACGCCTCAAGACAACCCCCTGGATTCCTCTTAAGAGCGATCCGCAGGTCTTGCAGTTCAGCAAGGACACGGTGTTGGATCGCGCCATCCTGACAGAGAAACTTTGTCGCGATTGGCTGCAGTATCTGGCACCGGCATTCGCGCAGGCAACGCGCGCCCAGGGTCAGTTTTCCATAAAACTGCCAGAGTCCATGGTGCCGCTTGGCGAACCGCAAAAGAGTGAACTGAGAGGGAGCCTGGTGATTCATTCTGCGCAAGTCGCGCCCGGCCCCTTGACTGCTCAAATAGCGGCCATTGCGGCACAGGTGGATGCCATTATTCAACGCCGTCCGGGAGCCAGGGCCGGGTCGACCATACTCAAGATCACTCCTCAGACCATCCCTTTCCGCGTGGCGGATGGCCGTGTCGAGCATGGGAACTTTGAGCTCCAGATCGGTGATGTGATCGTGCGAACGAGTGGATACGTCGGATTTGATCAGTCGCTCGGTTTGGTCGCCGAGATCCCGATTCGCGATAAATGGGTTGCACGGGACAAGTTTCTCCGTGGACTTGCGGGACAGACATTAAAGATTCCGATTCGTGGCACACTTAGTAAACCGCAGTTAGACCAACGGGCCATCGCTTGGCTGGGCCAGCAGATGGTCGGTAGTGCGGCGAGTGGATTGCTCGAAGATGCAATCGACCGTGGGTTGCAAAAAGGCCTGGATCAGTTGTTCCGCTAGATCAGTTCCGCTAGATCAGTAGTGGAGTGATTGGAGATCTGCTCGGGGCCGGCACGTCATCTCGCCTGCCTCTGCCCACGATGACAGCGCTCACCGGCAGTCCACGCAAGTGGCGTGGGAGGCTGGATTGTCAAATGGGCGTACCATGCGGTACACTCAGGGTTTCCCCGCCCCGGAAATGTCGCTCTCGTCGGCGAATGGATCGTCATGATGGTTGCTTCCCGATAAGGTCCGGTCTAGTTTCGCTGTTACCATGTTCGACGCTCTGCAGGAAAATCTGTCTGGTGCTTTCCGCTCGCTTCGCGGTCGCGGCAAGTTATCTGAAGCCAACATGCGTGAGGGCTTGGCGCAGGTTCGCGAAGCGTTGCTAGAAGCCGACGTGAGTCTCTCGGTGGTCCGTGATTTCATGGACCGTGTCACCGAACAGGCTGTCGGTGAGCGTGTTCTCAAGAGTCTCGATCCGAGCCAGCAGGTTGTGGGCATTGTCCAGCAGGAATTGATCAACCTGATGGGGCCCGTAGATCACGATCTGCACCTGCGGAAGGGGACGACGGTCCTCATGCTTTGCGGTTTGCAGGGATCGGGCAAGACCACTTCTTGTGCCAAACTGGCACAGCGAATCAAGAATCTCAACAAGCAGCCCATGCTGTGTGCCGCGGATCTTCAGCGACCGACAGCCATTGACCAGCTGCACGTCTTGGGCGAACAGATCGGTGGGCCGGTTTTTTCCCAGCGCGACGGTAGAAATCCGGGGGAAGTCTGTCAAGCAGCCGTTGCCGAGGCAAAAGGCCGTGCGATCGATGTCCTGATTCTGGATACCGCAGGTCGGTTGGCGATTGATGAAGAACTG
>JAUWIQ010000098.1 GCA_030605285.1 Planctomycetota bacterium | reverse complement strand
TAAAACTTGTCGAAAAAACCGTCTTGCCAAAGGCTTCCACCAAGGCTCGATACCTGTTTTCTCCAGGCCCTCCGATTCTAACAGTCTCCTGAATGCAGGGAAAGATCGGACAATCTAGCCAAAGACTTCATTTTTTGCTGAAAAGTACCCAGCGACCGGCAGGCAACCTGACCTGACTGCACAGTCCCATCTATCGGATAAACCAAACATCGCCGGTCCAAGTACGAGCAGAAGAGATGCCAAGGAGATGCTAGAATAACTACACTTCTAGGCCGAAGTCCGTTCCGCCAGTCGCGCAAGAATTTCTGTCGCAGATCCATCGTCGATCGCTGCCGCAGCACGCGCTGCACAGACCCTCGGGGTAGGGGCTGCATCCGCAACCCACAAAGCGGCGGCGGCATTGGCAATTACGATGTCACGTGCTCTGCCGATCCGACCGGAAAGTGCCTCACGAATCATTGCCGCACTTTGCTCAGCATTCTCTACGCGAAGTTCCTCCAAGGACCCCTCCGTGAGACCGAAAACATCCGGTCGCCAGGTAAAATCGGATATCTTCCCATCGCGAACCTCCAGTACGTGTGTGGCACCCGCTAGAGTGACTTCATCGAGACCATCCTCGCCGGTAACAATCAGTGCCCGCTCTGTTCCCAACAGACTCAGGGCCTCGGCCAAGAGATGGCAAATTTCCGGCCTCCCGACGCCCAGAAGTTGAAAGGGCGCCGAAGCTGGGTTACAAAGTGGCCCAAGTAAATTGAAGATCGTGGGGACTCCCAGTTTTTTTCGAACCGGGCCCACATTTTTCATGGACGGATGTAAAAGGGGAGCAAAACAGAAGCAGATTCCAATTTCATCAAGGCAGCGCTCGACAACCTGGACCGGTGCCTCAATCTGGATTCCCAGGGCAGCCAGGACATCGGCCGATCCGGTCTTACTCGTAATGCTACGGTTGCCGTGTTTCGCGACCGGCAAGCCACATCCGGCAATCACAAACGCCGCAGCCGTACTGATGTTGAATGTGCCAGAACCATCCCCTCCGGTTCCACAAGTATCGATCAAATCGGTCCGTGTCGAAGCAATCCGGGTCATGTTTGCACGCATCGCCATGGCGGCACCGGCAACTTCTGCAACTGTCTCGCCCTTGGATCTCAAGGCAGTCAGTAAAACTGCAATCTGAGCATCGCCCCACTCACCTTGCATGATGCTGCCAATCGTATCGGCCATTTCCGCCATCGACAGGTCCTCTCCTGCCGAAACGCGGCCCAGCACTTCTTCAATCACGAAATTGCCTCCTAGAAACTTCATGAATCCACACGGACGGCGGGCTGATTGTAATACTAAGTTCCAATTTCGGACAGCATACTGCATGAACAATTTCCTCTTGTTATCAATCCTGAGGCTACCTAGAATCGGCAGTCGGTAAGATTTTCCGTTAGTGGAGACACCTTCGTCGTTTCCCACACGCCGAATAATAATCAGGCGATCTGATGGCCAAGAAGATAATTCTTGATGTCGACCCGAACATCGACGCTGTCGTTGCCCTTTCTCTGGCCTTGTTTGATCCGCAGTTAGAGGTGGTCGCTGTGACAGCCACGGCCGGTTCTGTCTCTGCAAAACAGGCTACACGAAACTTACAGGGAATCATCGAACAGTTGGATCCACCGCGACTGCCACGGATCGGGGTGGCTCGGGAGCCGGACAACGGGCACCTCAGCGATCTGCAGACCCTGTATGGGACCAATGGGCTCGGTGGCACCAATCTGGAAATCTCTGAGTTGCACCATCAGCATCCCTCGGACAAAGTTATCTGTGAAGAAGTGCGTAAAGCGCCGGATGATGTAATGATTGTTTCACTCGGGCCGTTGACCAATGTGGCACGTGCCTTGGCCCGCGAGCCGGATCTTGCGGGCCTTGTCGGCCAGATCCACATCATGGGGGGTGGCCTGAATATCGGCGATGTCCCGCCCGCCGCACACTTCAATATCTATTGCGCTCCTGCTTCTGCCCAAGCGGTTTTTCATTCAGCCACGACCAAGACGCTCGTACACTTGGATGTCACGCAACAGGTAATCATGACCTACGATCAAATGGACGAAGTTCAGGACAGGACCACCCCCTGCGGGCAGCTACTACGAAAGCTTCTTCCCTATGTTTTCCGATCACATCACATGACGCTCGGATTGGAAGGAATTTATCTGCATGATTCTGTGGCACTCGTTGCCGCCCAACATCCCGAACTCTTCAAGACAGAAGCAATGTCGGGTGATGTGGAAACCGCCGGAGAATTAACCCTGGGTGCAACCGTTTTTGATCGGCGGGGACATCCTCAATGGCGTCCCAACATGGACGTTGCCACCGAAGTGGATGTCACCGCCGTCGTGGACTGCATTTTGCGGGGTCTGGCAAAAACAGTCAAACAATCCTGACTGCATCCAATATTGGCACCCGCATGTATCGCTGCTGAAGCAACAGGGGTCAAGCTAGCGACCTAAGGGAGGTGGCCGTTTGCCAATCGTGACCATCAATTCGACTGTCTTGCGATCGCGGTAGATCAGCATGGGAACCGGCTTGCCCACCTGTGTCAGGCTGACTTGATTCACCAGATGGTCGTCGCTTTCAATCCAGGTCCGATCAAAACGTAAAATCACATCGTCTCTTTGGACTTCAGCGTTTGCTGCAGCTGAATCAGGCGTCACACTGGTCACGAGTGCCCCTCGAGGCGAATCAAGGCCTAAATTTTTGGCTGCCTCGGCACCAAAATTTATATCCAGACTAACCCCTAGAAAACCGCGTTCGACCGTGTCACTTTCATTGGCAATCAATTGGTGGGCTACGGCCATTGCCATATTGATTGGTATCGCAAAACCGATCCCCTCGTTCCGTCCTGAGGTACTCGCGATCGCCGTATTGATCCCGATCACTTCGCCCCGCAAATTGACTAGAGGGCCGCCACTATTCCCAGGATTGATCGATGCATCGATCTGTAAAAAATCTTGAAAATCGACTCGTTCCGGCGCCAATTCCAGGTCGCGACGACCTTTTGCGCTCACGATCCCGTGGGTGACCGAGTGGTTCAATCCATAGGGGCTCCCGATCGCGATGATATAATCGCCGATCTCTATCTTGTCGCTGTTACCCGTGCGGGCCGCCACCAAACGGTCGTTCTTGACACGCATTACTGCGATATCCGTACCCACATCTTTCCAAATGCGAGCGGGCCGCATCTCCCGCCCGTTTGACAGGCTAATGGTAACATCGCTGGGATCGGCAGAACGGATAAGATGACGATTTGTAAGGATGAAATAGTCATCACCCTGTTTCAGAATAACCCCGGATCCCGTTTCGTCCGGCTGCCTGTTCTTACGTCCGCCCTGATTGATCTCAATGTGCACCACGGTCGGTCGCACAAGCTTGGCAACTTTCTTGAGGATATTCGCTTGGTGGTGGATCGCGGTGACTTGATCAGAGAGTTCCCGGTAGAGTTGCTGGCGATCCTCGTCAGAAATCTCTCGATTTGGGATCTGAGCCTGTAACGCGCCAACACAGAACAACAGGAGTAACCAACTGCTCGCGGCTGTCTGCCAGAGCCTTCTTCGGGAGGGTGCATCCTTTCGCACCATAACCATCGTCCCTTAATGCGTTCTTTGTGGATCAGCGAGGAGAATCCCTGGCAAACTGGAAATCGCACTTTAGCCGGACATCCATTTTACCCAGACGAGGCCATTTATTGCCATTGATCGGATGACAATCAAGACACGTCGATTTCGATATCACTGAACTGGACTTCGTTGTCACCACCTGCATCTAACACGCGATTCCAGTCAGCATCTCCACTGCTATCCAATCGACCCTCTTCAGAAAGGCGTTGGCATTCGATACAGGTAGTGGCATAGGGAAGTGCCCTAAGTCGGGCTAGCGGCACCTTTTTCGGGCAGTGCTCACATTTACCATAGGTCCCTTCCCGAATTTTCTCCAGCGCCTTTTCAATACTAGCCAACTCGCGACTTTCGACTTCCGCCAGCTGGGAATTAATCTCGCCCTGTGCCGAATCGAGTGCTGCATCGATTACATCACCAGTTCCTTGATTTCGCAATTCGGACAAGAGGCTCAAATCGCCAGCCAGTGCCCGGCGCAATGCATCCCGACGGACGACTAAAACATCGCGAATATGTAAAATTTCATCTTTTCTCGCCATAACGGTATCATCCCCAAAGTGAAACGAATGCATCGACTAGTAGAACGCTTCGATCCCCATCCACGACTCGAAACAGCAATTCTTTACGTCTGCAACCTAGTAATAGTACGCAATAAGGGCCGCAAAGTTTAAGAACCTTTCTTTTTTCCTCAGGCCCTGTCCCAAACCACGAGTCTTTCTTGTATCCTGTTGTAAAATAATACGTTACGTCTATCTCTTTTGCTCACAGATTGATCCGCTCAAATCGGCTTACCGAGGAGGACACCTTTTCCGCCTCCTAGAACGATGATTTTCCGAGCCGGTGCAGAACGCTCTGTTCCCTTGGTGTAATCGGCAAAATCCTCACAGATATACAGCCGTTTTTTGGGCACAGCGGCTTGAAACGCACAAACCTGACCGACGCATCTTTCGATGATGAGTGATGTCCTTGTGTACTTAAACTTATTGAGTATAAGTCTTTTGAAGATACGACAGAAAGACAGCAGCTTCGCCTAGGGTCCCCAATTAAGGCAAATCCCTCTTGTCGGCGGCAAAAATTGTCGCCCCCCTTCGCCACAACCCCGGCTAGAAATCGCCAGCGGACATAAAGACAGGGCCTGGGAAATAGCAATGGCTGCAGCGGCGTGCCCATTGCAATGCGATTTCAGACGCCCCACGTTGCGCGAACGTCCTCAAAATCGCGAAGGTGGTAGCCGATTCCAACAAAATCGAGTATTGGACAGAGTGAACGCAGGGCGACCCCCAGGCCATCGGGGCCACTAAAGCCCCCAAATTGACCGCCCCCTTTCAAGTGCGGCTCCAGATCAACAAACACGCCGGGGATTCCCCGTCGCTTCAACCGCTTGGTGAGCTTCGGCAGCGAATCGCGAAAATCCTTAAGAATCATCTCGTGGCCACTCTGCCCCAGGTCGGCCGGTACAAAATGCCGCAGTGCTTCTTCATCAACATGTTCAATCCTTACTGTCTTCCCCGGATGTCGATAATCCTTGATATGCAGCCAACCGATTGCATGCTTCATGGCCTGATACTGCTTGTAGACTTCAAACGTATTAAAACCTTGGGTCACAAGATTGCCACCGTCGAAAATCAGAACCAAGGCCGGATGGTTGACCTGCCGATGGATTTCCGACAGCAACTCGCCCGTCTGCCCTACCAGATTCGCCTCCACTTCGAGGCCAAATGTCAAATCGCTGCGGTGACACATCTCCGTAATCTGACCTAACTGATCGACAGTCTGTGCGAGATGCTCACTCGGATCGCTACCCTTCGGGTGATAGAAAGAAAATCCGCGAATCAGTTTTGTTTCAAACGCATGTGCCAGATCGCATGCACGATGGACATCTTTGGCAAGATATTTTTGTATCGGCACGTACGGATTCTTGGTGCCATCCTCTATATCTTTCAATTTTACTTTTCCAATGGGTGATCCAATCGACGAAACATTCATCCCATATTCATCTTCAAAATGACGAACCTTGATGATTTCTGACTTTGTCAGTTTCATCACGTTTTTGATGCCACCACCAACATCGATAAAACGGATACTGTAAAATTGGAGTCCGACTGCCGCAAAGGCTGCAAATTGCTCAACCGCCGTTTTGTGGTTTGCGGACTCGTCAGCAAAACCGCTCAGAATCACCTCTGCATCTTCGACCATTCATGACTCCATCGACTGGGGATACTCAACCGTCACCTTCGTGGTGATGCCACCTCGAGCACTAAATGCCGCCTCACATTGCATCCGGCGAGGCTGGATCAACGCCACCAAATCATCCACGATTCGGTTCGTGACATTTTCGTAAAAGATCCCCTCGTTGCGGAATTGCTGGAGATAGATCTTGAGGCTCTTCAGTTCCACACAAAGCCTGTCGGGTGTGTAGGTAAAGGTCAACACGCCAAAATCTGGTTGGCCGGTCTTGGGACAAACCGAGGTAAATTCTGGACAGACGATTTGGATGACATAGTCCCGTTCGGGAAACTGATTGTCAAAGACTTCCAGAGCTTCTGCAAACGAATTGGCCATCAAGAGGCACTCCCTTTATGAGAAGCGTTCATTGTGGCATTATGGGGGCGCAGACAAAAGAGGCCGCAGACCCCGAACGCTGCCATCGGGCCATCTTGATTTCGATCACGCGATTAGAAAGGCCAAAAGCAAGTACAATGAATAAGGGGAAACGGGCTGTGATCCTGCTTTCGGGAGGCCTTGATTCGGCAACCTCTGCGGCGGTTGCCCTACGGGACGGTTACGAACTGTATGCGTTAACAGTCGACTACGGCCAACGGCAGCGCCACTAACTCCAGGCCGCCCGCAACGTGGCGGGGGCTCTCGGCATCCGTCAACACAGGGAACTTTCGATCGATTTGGGGCAATTCGGCAGCAGTGCACTTACCGATCAGATCGCTGTGCCTAAAGATCGAAGCGATGAGGAAATGGGAGCGAGCATACCCGTTACCTATGTCCCCGCACGGAACACAGTACTCCTTTCGCTGGCGTTGGCCATGGCGGAGGTGGTGGGCGCAACGGCGATCGTCGTGGGGGTCAATGCCATGGATTACAGTGGCTATCCTGATTGCCGGCCCGAGTTTGTAAAAGCCTTTGAGCAGCTCGCGAATCTGGCAACCAAGGCAGCGATCGAGGAATCCCTACAATTCGAGATTCTCGCACCGCTTGTGGACCTGAAAAAATCGGAAATCATCCAGCTCGGCACCCGTCTTGCCGTGGATTTCGGACTCACCCATACTTGCTACGATCCCGATACCGAGGGCATGAGTTGTGGCCACTGTGATGCCTGTCTGCTCCGCCTGGAGGGTTTCAAGGAGGCGGGGCTCGTAGATCCCCTGCCC
>JAUWIQ010000435.1 GCA_030605285.1 Planctomycetota bacterium | reverse complement strand
GTGGGGGTCGCAGTGAGCAACGACATTGCGAAGGACTGCCTCTAGGATAACATATTTTAGGGAAACGCGTGGCCCCCTCTTCGCAGGGGTTCGCATCTGCCCACTACCACCGCTTATCACTGCTCCGCGAGTGCCTTGCGATAGCGGTGCGTCGGCAGCGGACGGCCGGGGCGAAAACTTTGTGTCTCTCGAAATTCCACCTGGGCGCCAAACGCCCGGCAGGCCTCGCGAACCGCCGATTCGACAAGCTCAGTCAAGCGCTGCGGGTCGATGGCAACGCGGGCGTTGACGACCACCTCGGCCGAGCGAGCCTGACATCCTGAGGCCAACGAGAGTTCCGGCAGCGCATCGCTGCTGACCAGGTTGGCCACCCCGTAAAAACCTTCCCAAAGGCCGATTGTCTTGAGGTGAGCGGTCTCTGCATCGTCCTCTGCGAGCTTTTCCTTCAGTCGGCTGACGATCTCCAGGAGCAGATCGTCCAGCACGAATGTCGTCCCGCTCGTGACCCGCAGGCTGCTGTTGAGCCAGCCGAGTTCCGCCTCGCCCTCCGCATAAAGGTCGTAGTCCAGCTCGAGGATTTTCTGTCCGAACCCGCCTTGTTGGTCGAGCATCTCCAAACCCGCATCAAAACCCTCGCCCGTCTTGGCCGAGGCGCAGAACACGGGTGTGCCGGGTACTTCCTGCTCCAACAGCTGCCGCAACCGCTCCACCTCGGCCGCCTGCAACGCATCGATGCGATTGATGATCAAAAAATCGGCCTCCTCCAGCTGTTTTTTGAAAATGTAAGCGGCCTTGGGCGAAAACCCTTGTTCCTCTCCGCTCAGAATACGGCGACCGTGCGAGGGTTTGAGAATCACGCCGTAGGGCGAGATGGTGAACTTCGCTCCACACAAATGCCGTAGCGGCTGGATTACGGTAGCCACCAGATCGGTGCAACTGCCGACCGGCTCGGCCAGCACGACATCGGGTCGCTGTCCCCCTTCGAGGGCCGCCACCGTGTCGGTCAACTCATTGAAATTACAACAAAAACAGGCACCGGCCACTTCTCCGACATTGAATCCCTGGCTCCGCAAGGATTTTGTGTCCACCAGATCAGCCGCCTGATCATTCGTCACAATGCCCACCTTGCGGCCACGCTTTTGATAGGCAGCGGCCAAGCGAGAAATCGTGGTCGTTTTTCCGGCACCCAGAAAACCACCGATCATGATGAATCGCATCGGTGCTGCCATCGTTCGATTTCCCCCCAGAAACAATTTTCAAACCGTGTGGCGACTGGCCACGCATTAAGCCCGCGGTATCCATACCAGGGTCCGTCCAACCCAAGTACAAAGTCTCCTCAGGCGCCTCCATGATGTCAAGTATTGCGGGCCACAACGCCAAGCGACGTGCAGGCAAATCATCGCCCGTTTGTCGCCTAAAGATAAGAGGGAGTTTACGCCCGCGGCACCTCGATCGTCATCGAACCACGTGGTGGCAACTTCAAGGGGCAGCCGCTGCTGGTTCCCTCTCCGAATGGGGCCTGGGGCTGCCGCCGAGTGCCGGGCAGGAGGCTGGTGATTTGACAGTCGGGCACCCCGCGCGTAGACTCATCCTCACCGTGCGCCAGTCCTACCCGCACCGCGACCTCACTAACGAACCGGAGTTCTCTCATGCGTGTCTTGCTTTCACCTTGCCGCGGGATGTATGCCGCCGTAGCCACCACGCTGTTGCTACTTCCCACCACGCTGGCCCGTGCGGATCACCACGCGAATGAAAAACCGCCGCGGACCATCACCGTCAACGGAGAAGGCAAGCTAAAGGTCAAACCCGACACGGCCTCGGTCTCGGCCGGGGTGGTGACCGAAGCGGCCACGGCCCGCGAAGCACTCGACAACAATACCGAACGGATGCAGCAGGTGATGCAAGGACTGCGCGAAGCGGGTATTGATGAAGATGACCTGCAGACATCCCAGTTTTCCGTGAGCCCGGTCTACTCGCGGTCGCCTCGGAAACCGGCCGGACCCCGGGTCGATCCTAAAATCGTCGGCTACCGGGTCTCCAACACGGCCCCGGCCATCGTGCGCGCCCTGAAAAAGATCGGCGGCGTACTCGACAAGGTGGTCACGCTCGGGGCCAACTCGGTGAATGGCCCCTCGTTTTTTGTCGACAAGCCCGAACCGCTGCTTGACGAGGCCCGCCAAGAGGCCGTGGCCGATGCGCTCCGCAAGGCCCGCCTGCTGGCCAAGGCGGCAGACGTTCAACTCGGTGCCATTCAAACGATCCGCGAAGGGGGTGGCTACGCGCCGCAGCCAAAAAGGATGCACCGGGCGATGGCCATGGAGATGGATGCCGGCGGCGCGGTCCCGATCGCCGCGGGCACGCAGGAGATCCGTGCGACAGTGAATCTTGTGATTGCGATCAAATAACCGCGAGATCGGGTTCCGTATCGAAATCGCTTATTTGCCGCCCGCCTCCAAGATGCCCAGGTCGAGGTACTGCCCGCCATCGGTCTGACGGCAGTGGACGGCAATCACGTTCTTTCCCGTACGCAAAGCCTCGAGCGATGCTTTTGAAAGCGGCACAAGCGTGGCACTCTGCGTGTAACCGGGAAATGTTTGCACGAGCTTGCCGTTGACGTACACCTCCGCATCCTCGTCGTGGTGGATCCGCCAGTACCCGGACTCGGGCGGCGCTCCATCGATCTCGAGCGTCCGCCGCAACCAGATGTCGGGCTCCGTCCAATCGGTACCCACAATGGCTGCCGGAGAGGAGGCCGAGCCAAAACCACCCTGCCCCACCTTCCATGCAGCATCGTCGAAATTGTTGGCTACCCAGTCCTCCGCCGGCCGCACTTTCGTATACCGCCACGACTGTAAATTTCCCTTGGTCGAAGTCGGCATCACGGTCACGAGCTTGCG
>JAUWIQ010000037.1 GCA_030605285.1 Planctomycetota bacterium | reverse complement strand
CGGAACAGAAGTCCTCAAAGATTTGGGTCAACTCGCCTGCCATGGTCCGCAGATTCGTTATGTTCGCTACGACTCGCACCAGCCACGAGCAGCAGTAGTTCTTGGAAAATGGTGCCGCATTGAAGGTCGTGGATCGATGCAAAACTCGTCGGCCCCTGAAAGGGCTAATTGCTTTGTGGTCCTCGTGTTGATATGTTTAGATTGCATCGCGGTTTTTCCGCTCGTAGGTTTGTACTGGTCAACAACTTGCCGCGATGCAGTGTCTTTTTTAGAGTTTGAATATGAGTATATCCGTACTGGTAGCAGACGATCATCAAATGGTGCGATCGGGGCTGTCGGGACTGTTTGCCGAAACGGACATCCAAATCGTTGCAGAAGCGGCAGATGCAAAAGAAGCTGTTAAAAAAACACTCGAACAAAAGCCCGATGTTGTGCTGTTGGATGTGCGTATGAATGACAATAGTGGCTTGGATGCTTTGGAAGAAATTAAGCAGCTTCTTCCCGAGATTCCAATCGTTATCCTTTCAACCTACGATAATCCCACCTATGTCGCCCGGGCCCTCGCCTTGGGTGCCAGTGATTATGTAACGAAGGGAACCGGTCGTGAGGAGTTGATCCGTGTTGTCCAAGCGGCTGCAAACGGTGAATCACCGGTCGAGTCGGGACTTTTATTCAATATTGCCGCCACCTTGGGATCTAAGCAACAGGCGGGTGATGATGTCCCGCTGACTAGCCGGGAATCCCAGGTGTTGCGTCATATTGCACTGGGGCTGAGCAATCGTGAAATTGCGAATTCTCTACGCATCAGTATTGAAACGGTCAAGGAACACGTCCAGAACATCCTCCGCAAGGTCCGTGTTTCCGACCGTACGCAGGCCGCCGTGTGGGCCGTCCGGCGAAATCTTGTCTGACCAGCAGGGCTCGTGGCTCAGCCAGCTCGCGGATGGGCACTCTCGTAAACTTCGCGTAATTTGGTCGTACTTACATGGGTATAGATTTGCGTTGTAATCAGGCTTTTGTGGCCGAGCAGCTCTTGAACACTACGAATATCTGCTCCTCGATTGAGCAGATGCGTGGCGAAACTGTGTCGAATTGTATGCGGACTAGTCCGCTGATCGAGTCCACATAGCTTTAAATATTTTTCCAACATCCGACCCACACTACGGGCCGTTAGCCTTCTTCCAAATCGATTAAGAAAGACTGCGTCCTGATCGGCTCTTGTCGCTTCTTTTGTGGGCGCACGGACTCGCAGCCATTTCTTCAGGGCAGAAATCGCGTACGAACCTAGTGGGCCCAAGCGTTCTTTGCGACCTTTACCGCGCACACGGATCAGGCCCGCCTCCATATTTAGATCGCTTTCTGAAAGACCGACCAGCTCGCTCACCCGCAGGCCTGCTGAATACAGCGTTTCGAGTAGGGCACGATCCCGTAAACCAAAAGGGGTTTGGGCAGGGGGGGCCTCGAGTAGACGACCGATTTCTTCATCGGTCAAAAAATGTGGTAATCGCCTACCCGAACGCGGATTGCGTAGCGGTTTAGCTATGTTGGAATCCACCCAACCCTCACGAACGGCAAAACGGAAGAAACTGCGAAGGCAGGCCAACCGTCTAGAAATTGTTGACTTGGCATAACCGAACTGTTGAAGTTCTGCGATAAATCCGCGCAGGTCTAGCGTCGTGATCTCCGCCAGCGGGGGGCAACGACTGCCCGTTTCTTCCAGGTGGGCGGTCAGGGCGCTGAGGTCTTCCCGATAACTCTTCAGCGTCAAATGAGAGGCGTTTCGCTCAACTCGTAGATATTCTACAAATCTTTCGATGGCCTCGAGCATGGTAGAAGGCCGCTGTCGTTAGACCAAATCGTCCTTGTCCGTAGTTAAAGGAAGATCGAAGCGCTTGGGGGTCGCCTGGCCTTCCTGACTTATACGTTGACACAACACGGCGGCATCATACCAAGTAAAACTCAAATCGGGATTCGAAGCGTATCGCCCAAGAGTCCGTAACACGGCACCCCGATTATCATCATCAAACAAAAATACATAGCGTTCTTTACCTTTAACCAGCGCTAAGATATTAATATCTTGAGACACAGTTGCTGTTCTACTTGATGGCGCTAGGCTGAGGATTGGGTGCAATCCGCGGAGCCACAATCGGTGGGTCAATGCATGCGGCACCAAGCTACTTATCGACTATTTGCATCTGTTCGCGCCACTCCGGATTTTTGGTCTTTTTAGAACGTCTGTAAAAATCCGATCTGGATAAGGCACAAAAACGGCACCGTGTGCTTTATCGGAATAGTTGTTACAGGCAATGCATCTGATAGCAGGAACCTTGCCACCTACGTAAAATATCGCTGCGCTAGCAGCATCCAGGAAAACAGGACTAGGGCTTGGTGGCGGAGTGATCCAATCTGTGCTGCAATCCTTTGCAGGCCCATCACTGCCAGGCAGGTGAATGGATCACTATAAGCTGTACCGATGGATTTGCCCCAAAATGCGACCTCGTGGTGCAATGGATCCGGAACTGGGTGCCTGCTATGGGCGACCAGCGATGAACTGGCTTTGGTAGCACTCGATCGCTTGCAGCTTTAGCGACCATTGCTTGCTGATATCCAAAATCTATGCGGGCTGGGGACACATTTTGAGCGGATTAAGAAATAGTTGAAAATGCGCTCAGATGAATGCGGTTCGCCCGCTGAATCAGACTTGGCAAGCTTTTCCAAAAAGCACGCGGCCTCTACAAGCGCTGTGTGACAGCAATGGGGTCCGGGCAGGCATCACTCCAATGGGATGCGGGTGCAAACAAGTACCGAGGTCTGGTGGAGCGTAAAAATCAGCTAGCTTGTGTCGTAAGACAAACGTTGCCTCGAGTCGGCGATGGGGAAACTCCAGATTTTTTCGGATATCCAAAGCCAAAATACGAGTCGCTTCTGCTGTCTCATCACGGAAAAATTCAGGGGGTCCGCATGAGGTGGGCTCACCGTCCGTGGGGTCCAGCACGGCGACATGCAAGCCTTCAGCCTTGAATTTAGGAGTCGCCCCGCCCATTCCTAAGTTGTGTCATCGGGATGAGGTACAACAATAAGAATACCAAGTTTGTGTATCGGATGCAGATTTTACTCCTGCACTGCTATGTCGAGACTCACCACAGGTACTCGGACATTTCTCCGATTCCCGGTCCGCAAATCAACTGACCTGGACCACCTTTCTGTATTTTGTCACACTCACCAGCAATGATCATTCATCCTGCCGGACGTGTTCCCATCGCAATTCTCAACCTATCAGTAATATCCGGTTACTCCGCTTCGCCGCTTGTTATTACTTGGAAGGCGATACTCCTGCTGGCATTCGTCACTGGGGGATGTACCTCCCCGGGTTTCGACCTGGATCAATACCGCGGGGAGGGTTTTGAGGATCGTTTTGCGGAAGAGGCTGCAAGTATGCGCCACCCAAAAGATGAAAATGCTCCGGAAGAGCCCGGTACTTTTTCAACCCGTGCTCGTCAAATCGAAAAAAATCTAGGCTATTGACTCAAACGCCCCTGTTTTCCTACACCGGTACTTACTCTGTAACGAATTGCTGGGTCGATAATTTCTTCGTGCTAACCGCAGATGTTGTTGGTGATTTTCCTTTGGTGATTTCAAACCTCCTCTTATTAGTTTGACTATGTTCCACGCTGATCAGGAGGCCTTCGATCAACTCTGTCGATTCACACGTGAGACCGCCCTCTTAACATCCACATTATCCTTGCTGGGCTGGGATGAACGGACCGGTTTACCTGAAGCCGCCACGGAGTACCGGGCAGAGCAGATGACCCTCTTGGCCGGAATGATACACCGTCGCAAGACCGATCCCCAGGTAACCCGCCTGCTCGACGAGCTCTCGGAATCTCCGTTTGCCTCCGATAAACATTCGGACGCGGGCACCATCATCCATAAATTGAAGTGGCAACACGATCGGCAGCTCAAATTGCCCACTTCGTTGGTTGAGGAACTGACGCATATTGCGGTGCGTGGACAACATTTCTGGCAACGGGCTCGCGCGCAGCGTGATTACACAATTTTTCAACCTCTTCTAGAAGAAATAATCCGCCTCAAACAGCAGGAGGCTGATGCGTTAGGATTTTCTGCCTGCCGATACGATGCACTTTTAGAAGAATACGAACCCGGGGAAACGACTGCGAATGTTCGGAGAGTTCTCGAAGGGTTGCGGGAAGAACTTGTACCCTTGATTCAAAAAATTATGGGCTGCGACAAAACGCCTCAAACGGATTTACTCGCACAGAAATATCCGCTTGGCGCCCAAAGACAGCTTGGTCGAGAGGTGGCTGAGAATATAGGGTTTGATTTTTCCAGGGGTCGTCTTGATACAACGGTACACCCTTTTTGTTCTGGGATCGCGCCGCAAGATATTCGCATTACAACACGGTACGATGAATGCTTTTTCCCCACTGCTTTTTTTGGAATTCTCCATGAAGCGGGCCATGGGATCTACGAGCAAGGGTTGCGTACAAATTGGTATGGACTGCCCCCCGGAGAAACTGTCTCTCTGGGCATTCACGAATCCCAGTCACGACTCTGGGAAAATCAGGTTGGTCGCAGTCTTCCTTTCTGGGAATATCACTTTCCACTATTGCAGTCTTATTTCCCGGGAGCACTCTCGGGTGTCTCGCTGAATGATTTTTATATGGCAATTAACCGCGTGGGCCCTTCACTAATTCGCGTGGAAGCGGATGAAGCAACGTACAATCTACACATTCTGATTCGATTCGAACTGGAACAAGCAATGCTCGACGGTGATTTGGGTGTGGCTGATTTGCCACAAGCCTGGAACAACAAATATCAGGATTACCTCGGCATTTGTCCACAGAATGCCGCGGAGGGTGTCTTACAGGATATCCACTGGAGCGGGGGGGCGATCGGCTATTTTCCGACCTATGCTTTGGGGAATATCTATAGTGCCCAGTTCTTTGCAAAAGCTAATCAGGATCTCAACGGGCTCTCAGGACAATTTTCCGAGGGCCAATTTGAGCCCTTGCGTACTTGGCTCCAGCAGAATATCCATCAGGCGGGTCAGTGTTATTCGCCAGGTGAATTGGTGTTTCATGTTACCGGAGAAAACTTGTCTCATCGATTTCTGATCGATCATTTGAGAAATAAGCTAGAGCCTCTCTATGGACTCTCCTAACAAAACACTACCGCTCTGGTGGAATCCAAAATAGGCAGTATCACGGCCTAACTCACCGGAAGTGAACTCGCGGCAATAACCTTCGTAGACCTGGATATCAACGCTGCAGTTTTTGCGTTCGTTGATACTAGTCTCTGAGAGTTCTTCGGCTTAAACTATCTTTTCCTATCTCCCCGCTAGCCAACTCCTAAAGAAAGACCGATGCCGAAGTATCTTATTGAAATCGAATTGTCTGGAGCGGGAGAACTTGGCGACGATGAATTAAAAGAAACTGTGCAACATTCATTTGGTAATTCGGTTGCCGATGATTTCCAGGTTCAATGGCTGGAGAGTTATGTCTGCGGTGACAAATTATACTGCATTTACCATGCGCCAGATGAGTCTGCAATCAATCAGCTCGCTGCCCAGGGAGATTTTTCTGTTAATTCAATCGCTCGAATCGCGGTTTCTATCGATTCGGGCGAAACGGTAACGACCCCGAATGCGACTGCAGAGGAAAATCTGACGGGTGGGGAATCTGAATCGGTTACTAGCGGAGCGGGCCTCTCCTTCGATGCCAACCCTGATTTTTCTCAATCATCCGATTCAACGGTCAAGGATCTCACCAATCCCTCGATGCTCCCTGCTGGGGTGACAGGCGATGTTTCCAGCTCGGGAGCAGTCGCGACGAGCGGTGTCCAGAAAAAAGAGAAACCAAGAAAACGACTGGGACCGCTGGCAAATATTGTTGGATTGGTCGTCTTTGGCATGGTGGGTCTTGTGCTTGGATTTGGGGTGCTGATGTTAATCCCCGACGAGCATTCTCCAAGATACGGTAAAGCGGGGAAAATCATTAAAATGTTCCCTGCAGTCGTTCAGGGTTGGTTCGATCGTTCCAAGGCTTCTCCCCGAGGTTTAGAACACTCTGGTGGCGATTGGAAAATTGGAGGGTTGCTACAGGATCACGAAAAGGAGGCTGAGAACAAACTAACCGACTCGGACGAGGTGGGTAGCAGCGAAGCGAAAAATAGCTCTTCCCAAAATGACAAAACTGATTCGCAAGGGTCGCCCACTGAGTCGAAAACGTACCGAACTTTTACAGATCGTACCGGCAAACATCAAACAGAAGCGTACTTAATAAAATTCTCGGGTGGAAAAGCGCAGCTTGAAAAGCGCGACGGAGAAATTAAGGAAGTTCCCCTGAAGAAACTTAGTGCTGAGGATCAGCAGTGGCTCCGTAACGAATTGAAGCGCCGCAAGAACTTAAAAAAGTGATTTCTCGGGCAAGCTCGTGGCAACCACGATTCCTCTCCGGCTACCCCCATCTGTTTCCGAGGCAGAGATCCTTATTTGTCGAGTACTTCGACGTGGGCAACCACCTCTAATTCCTCGTTGCCCGCTCCTGCGGTCGTTATCTGGATAGTTTCAATAATCTTCCCAGTCGATTCACTGGCGGTAAAAGTAACCGGTATCAGATGGACTTTGCGTTCCTTATCACCCGGTGCGAATTTAAAGCAGTCGTCCTCTTTTTCACAGGCAACATCTAAAATTCGAAACGGGGACGTACCCCGCACAACCAGTTGTTTCGTTACCGACTCGCCGGGTCGTACGACTCCCAAATGTAACGATGCAGGGCTCACGCTGATCGCGGGAACGACGTTCGCTTCAATCGCGATCGGAATAAAATGGTGAACCTGATCATTCGTTATCAATGTCAGTTGATCCTTAATGTATCCCGTGGGTGCCTCTTTTTTTAGCCGTACCAGCATATCGTATTCGACTCTCCCGTCGCTTCGCGAAGGGGATCGCAACTCCACCTCAAAATTCTCACTGGCACTACGAACATCTGCTATTTCCCAATCGCTACGTCCTGCATACGTTATCGCAATGTTCTGACTGGATCCTTCGTTGGCGGGCACCTGTCCAAATTCGATCCGTCCGGGTTGAAACACAATATCCTGTCGAACGAAACCGGTAATCTTCAATCGAATCTCGGCACTGTAAGGCGGCGCAAACTCAACTGTTACTGTAGCCGTGTGGGCACCTTTGAATTTGACCGTGTCAAATTCAACGATCAGTTCTGCCTCTTCACCTGAAGAAAGGGTTTTCTTCGTCAATTTTGGATTGGTACAACCACAACTCGACTTGATCGATGAGATCTGAATATCTTCCTTAAAACCATTTGTTATTTTGAATCGATGCTCAGATGTTGCGCCTCTGGCAAGGTTTCCAAAGTCATACTCCAAGTGGTCGAACATCTTGTTCGCCCACTCCTGTGCCCTAGCGTAGGAGATCTCCCCTGCCACCAACAGGCAAGCCACAAACATCAGGCATTTCAATGCAATGTGTCTTATCAATGCAATGTGTCTTACTTTCATCTCTTCTCTACCTGATGTCAAAATAGACTGATGTCAAAATATAATCCCCCGCACTCTTTACCAGCACCACGTGATTGCTCCTTTCGATACGATCTGCCTCACCATCATAAGTTCGACAAAATGTGACTCTTAAGTTTAGATTAGCCTCCAGGATGAGTAAAATAAGGTAATCCAGATACCATTAGGTAAAATTGAATTTGCTTCCCGAGGGTCTTTGTATAAACAGAACCGTGCTGGCAGTACTAGTCATGCTATTGCTTTTCTATTCCCCAGTTGTTTCCAGTTCCTCACCCGTGCGTTAGGATATTCGCCCCGGCCCGCCTGGGATAGTCGGGTTTGCGGGGTTCAACAGAAAATTAATCTTCCCGTCTCTGCTTCCCGTAGAATAATCAATTATGGTTCTATCCGTATTGCGTACTGCATGCGCTGTTGTTGCCCTCGGCGTATTATACGGGGCCAATATTTTTTGGCTCGGATTCCATTGCCAACCATCTTTGGCGGATGAGAAACCGGCAGAACAGAGCACCTCGGAAGCGACCACTCGCTCCGGTCGCCAGTCAGATCAAAACCTGACCCCTCGGAAGCACCCGTTTCCAAACCGTACTCCCGCACCTTCGTTCGCTGGTGGCAGCGACTGGCTCAATGCGTCGGGAGCCGTTGAGCTGCGCGATTTGCGTGGCAAATTCGTATTACTTGATTTTTGGACTTATTGTTGCATCAACTGCATGCACATCCTTCCTGAATTAAAAAAATTGGAGCGGGCTTATCCTAACACAATCGTCGTGATTGGCATTCACTCCGCTAAATTCGAAACCGAAAAAGATGCGGATAACATTCGCCAAGCAATCCTACGGTACGATATTGAACACCCTGTCATTAATGACCCCGACCATCTCATCTGGCGGCGTTACGGAATCAGGAGTTGGCCCTCATTATGCGTTATTGACCCACAGGGCAATTTGATTGCTAGGCATAGCGGTGAGATCGACTTCAGAACACTAAATAATTTTTTTAAACGCGCTATTCCTTATTACAAGAATCGAGGCCTGCTGGACGATACGCCTGTCCGCTTTGACTTGGAACGGGATCGCATGGATCCGCAGGCATTAAACTTTCCTGGAAAAGTTCTAGCAGATGCTGATTCTAATCGACTTTACATCAGCGACAGCGGGCATAATCGTATCGTGGTCACCGATCTCGAAGGTAAATGGATAAAAAATATTGGCTCGGGCGTAGTTGGTTCGGAAAATGGCCCTTTGAATCGAGCTACTTTTAACAATCCCCAGGGACTCGCTCTCGACACGCACAAACTCTACGTGGCAGATACACAAAACCATTTAATTCGCGTAGTCGATTTAAAGCAAGAAAAGGTCTACACCTTAGCAGGGACGGGCAAACAGAACCGCATGGGGTGGCCAGGAATGGACCGCGTCGAGTTGAGTCCGGGAGGATTGCTAAAAAAGTTGCCAACAAGCTGGAGCAGCAGCCCGAAACAATTTCCTCTGGCGAGTCCCTGGGCGCTGCTAGTACATCAAGAATATCTCTATATCGCGATGGCAGGGTCCCATCAGATTTGGCGGATGCCACTCAAGAAGAATGCTGAACTGGAGGTCTTTGCCGGGAATGGGCGTGAAGATATTACGGATGGCATCCGGGTGCCTCAATCTCCGCCAAGGATCAATCGTCAAGGATTTGGCCCCGAGTATGCCAGCTTTGCCCAACCGAGCGGTCTGGCGAGCGATGGTAATATCCTCTACGTAGCCGATAGCGAAGGCAGCGCAGTTCGCGCCGTGCCGTTTAACGATGGGAACGTAAATACCGTGGTTGGGCAATCGAATTTGCCTCAGGGTCGTGCACTGTTCAGTTTTGGTGATAAGAATGGCAAAGCGGAAACAGTCCGCCTGCAGCATGTACTGGGCATTGCCGAGCATGATGGTGCAATCTATGTCGCTGACACCTACAACAACAAAATCAAAAAAATTGATGTGAAAAACCGTGAGGCAACAACAATTGCTGGAGAGGGCACGCCTGGGAAGCAAGATCTGCCAGCTCAATTTGACGAACCAGCAGGGCTCAGCTATGCCCGGGGTAAGCTCTACATAGCCGACACAAACAATCACGCGATCCGCATAATTGATCTAGAAAACAATAACCGAGTGAAGAGATTGGCCCTCCAGGGACTTACGCCGCCTCAGGCTCCGCGTTCCCCATCGCCCAGTCTCCCGAACGTGCAGCGCATTCAACTCGCCCCCATTGTCCTCAGACCCGAAAACAAGCACCTTACGCTTTCGGTCCAACTCTCTCTTCCCGAAGGTTGGAAGCTAAATGATGTAAATCCCATTCGCTATCAGATCATAGTCAACTCAACTGGAGGGCCGCTTG
>JAUWIQ010000475.1 GCA_030605285.1 Planctomycetota bacterium | reverse complement strand
GTGGCGACTCCCCAAAGGTGACCAACTTCTCGGCCGCTTCACCGTCTGCTTGGTAGACCGCCAACTGGCGCTCATAGAGAGAGCGCAACTCCGCTAATTCTCCCGCATTCGGCGGGCGACTCAAGGCAAGCTCAAAGCCGAGTCGGATACAGTCCTCCAGCTGGGGACCGGCCTCCAGCAGAATACGCTGGGCAAGGCCCCGCGATGCTTCGACAAAGGTCGGATCGTTCAGCATCACCAGTGCCATCAGCGGGGTGCTGGTCCGTTGTCGACGCAGCATGCAGATCTCACGATTGGGCGCATCGAGCGCCACCATATTGGGCGGCGGAACCGATCGCTTGATATAAGTGTAAAGACTCCGCCGATAAAGTTTGTCACCTTTATCTTGCTCGTAAGGCCGATTCTGCATTTCAATCCAGAGACCGGGTGGCTGGTACGGCTTGACACTCGGACCCCCGATTTTACGGACCAACAGACCGCTCACCGCCAGGACCGAATCGCGAATCATCTCCGCTGGCAATCTGTAGCGAGGCCCACGTGCCAAAAGGTGATTTTCCGGATCCCGATCGAGTAATTCCGGCGACATCTTTGACGATTGTCGATAGGTTGCCGACATCACCATTTGTTTGAGGATTGCCTTGGTATCCCAGTCGCCGGCCGAAAATTCCGTCGCAAGAAAGTCCAACAATTCCGGATGCGTTGGTCGGTCGCCCTGGACACCAAAATCTTCTGCTGTTTTCACAATGCCCGTTCCAAACACCATTTGCCAGAAACGATTGACTGCCACTCGGCTAAACAACGGATGCGCTGGATCGGTCAGCCATTGGGCAAGCCCTAAACGGTTGGGAGGCGCATCGGCAGGCAGTGACGGAAAAACCGCTGGCGTCCCCACCGTAACCTTCTCGCCATGTTGATCGTATTGACCGCGTACTAAAACAAACGTCTCGCGGGGTTGCTTCATCTCCTCCATCACCATCACCGTGGGAACATCATCCCGCAACCGCCTAAGCTTCGCCTGGCAAGCTTCCAATTCCCCTCTCAGCTTTTGATACTCGGCATCATATTGCTCAAGAAAATAAGTCCGCAGCGCAACCTGCTGTTCCTCGGTCCGCTCCTTCATTGCAAGAAGTTCCCCAACTGGGTTGGGCTTCGCAAGCTGCGATACCTCCGCATCGCTCAGCGCGCGATTATAGATTCTTGCCTCGGAGGCGCTGCCTAAAAGTGCCTGCCGGTTGCCGCGCTGACCTATTTTGAGCGGACCTTCGATACGAATTGTGGATTTCAAACTGTCCTTATTGACATTCGTTTTCTGCGAATGCCCATTGAGATAAATCTTGACTCCCGCCGCGCGGCTGCTGCCATCGTAGGCAACAAACACATGGCTCCACTCGTCTAGCGGGACATCTTTGTCCGTAGTCACCCGCAAACCTTTTTCAAACTCGCGGTGGGTCAAGCGGGCATCAATCCGCCCACCACCAACCCGCACCTCGTATCCTCGCAATGAGTCATCGGCGGAAACACGGGCCAGGACGATACTCTCGCGCGACGGGTAAATCCAGGCGCCGAAGGAGAAGGCGTCCAGGCGATCAAAGTCGCCCGTGTCGCCAAGATCGACATGCGTCTGTCCGTCAAACCGCAAGCTGTGACGATGTTCGTCGTTTATCCAAAGGGGGGTTCCCCGTACCACGCCCGCCTGCCCACCTGTCGCATCGGCCACCTGATCACCCGCGGTCTCATCGAGCCGAAAATGGGCGACTAGTCCATCACTGGGATACTTTGTTTCATAGCCCTCGACTGCCGCACGTTGCTCCCAGTCGTGAAATGCAGCTTCGCCCCGATCACGCGCAGCGACCATCGACTTTTCGAGCTTGGCGATCTGTTGCTGCGTTGTCAACGTGGCCGATTCCACCAGCGGATCGATCACACGGATCAGCGGATCGACGTTGCCCGTGCGATTTTCAACCCCCTTATCCGTAATCGTGTTGAAGTAGGCAAAAAAGCTATAAAAATCGTGCTGCGATATCGGATCGTATTTGTGATCGTGGCACTGGGCGCACCCCATCGTCAGACCCAGGAACACCGCAGAGGTGGTCTTCACGCGGTCGATGACATACTCGACACGATATTCTTCTGCAATCCCTGAGGCGGTCACGCCATGATTCCGATTGAAACCGGTGGCCACCCGCTGGTCATTGGTGGCATCGGGCAGCAAATCCCCGGCAATCTGCGCGGTAGCAAACTGATCGAAAGGCATGTTGTCATTCAACGCCCGGATCACCCAGTCACGCCAGGGCCACATATCGCGATGAAAATCCTCGTGAAAGCCATGGGTATCGGCATACCGCGAGGCGTCCAGCCAATCCACAGCCAGACGCTCACCAAATTGGGGCGTGGCCAGTAGTCGATCTACCAGCTTTCCATACGCATCGTCACTACTGTCCGTCAAAAAGGCTTGGACCTCTTTGGGGGTCGGTGGCAAACCGGTCAGATCCAATGTCAGCCGCCGCACCAGCGTGCGGCGATCCGCCTCGCCGCTGGGAGCAAGTCCCTCTTGTTCGAGACGGGCGAGTACAAAGTGATCGATTGCGCCCCGCGGCCAATTCTTGTTTTCCACTTCGGGAACCGCTGGTCTCTGGGGAGATACAAATGC
>JAUWIQ010000005.1 GCA_030605285.1 Planctomycetota bacterium | reverse complement strand
CCGCGCGGGCAACGCGCTGATGTATTATCCGGAAGCGAATGTGCTGGTTCCCCGCACTGCCGACCCGGCCTCAAAAACGCCGGCATTCAAGGGCTTCAACGTCCAAATCCAACAAACGGCATAAAACACTTCGGGCGAATTGAGGATTCCGACTCAAGAGCTACAGCGACGGGGTATCCAGCGCTTCTATTTTGTCAAAAATCACCGCGGCTTGGCCTGCGCTTCTTTTTCGAGCAGCTTTTGCCACTCGGCGAGCTGCTGCATCGTCTCGAGCGGCGTGAGGCTCTCTAAATCGACCTCGCGGATTTTGTCGAGCAGCGGATGCTCCTGGGCGCCAAAGAGACTCATCTGCAAATCACCCGCATCGCCGTTGGCGGCATTCGGCATCAACTCACCGGGCTGCAGCGCGTCGTGATGCTCCTGCTCCAGATGCGCCAGAATATCATGCGCTCTGTGCTGCACCTCCTTCGGTACGCCCGCCAGGCTCGCCACGTGGATCCCATAACTTTTGTTCGCCGCACCGGGGGCAATCTTGTGCAGAAACACGACCTCGTTTTCCCACTCGCGGACCGAGACATTGAAATTCGCCACCCCCTCGAGCCGCTCTTCAAGTTCGGTCAGTTCATGATAGTGCGTGGCAAACAGCGTGGGGCACTGCACCTCATTGTGCAGATACTCGACCACCGCCCAGGCCAGCGAAATGCCGTCGTACGTGCTGGTGCCCCGGCCGATCTCATCGAGGATCACCAGGCTCCGATCCGTGGCCGTGTTGAGAATCCGCGCGGTTTCGAGCATTTCGACCATGAAGGTACTCTGGCCGCGGGCAAGCTGGTCGCTCGCTCCAACCCGCGCATAAATCCGATCCGCAATGCCGATCTCAGCGCTGCTGGCCGGCACGTAACTGCCGATCTGGGCCAGAATCGTAATCAGCGCGACCTGACGGATGTACGTACTTTTCCCGGCCATGTTCGGTCCCGTAATCAGAAGCAATCGCTGCCGCTCCGCATGCAGCTCCGTATCGTTCGGGACAAACGTGCCCTCCTCGCTCAATACATCAAGCACCGGATGGCGGCCGCCTCGGAGGGTCATCTCTCGCGAATCGTTCACTTCGGGTCGGCAATAATCGCGCTCCCGGGCAAGGGTGGCCAAAGCACAAAAGACATCGAGTTCCGCCAGGACCGCGGCGGTGGCCCGTAGCCGCTCGGCCGTGGCCGTGACCGCATCGCGCAATTCGAGATACAGTTCATACTCCATGTCGTTGGCCTGCGTATCGGCCTGCAGCACTTTCTCTTCATGCTCTTTCAGTTCGGGCGTGATGTACCGCTCGGCATTTTTGAGCGTCTGCTTGCGGATGTACGTCTCGGGAACCTTGTCGCGGTGAGCGTGGGTCACCTCGAGGTAGTAACCGAACACCCGGTTGTATCCGACCTTGAGGTTCGTAATGCCTGACCGCTCCGTCTCTTCCGTCTGATAGCGGGCGATCCACTGCTTGCCACCACTGGAAAGACTCCGCAATTCATCGAGTGGCAGATGAAAGCCTTCGCGAATAAAACCCCCTTCGCGGCTGGTGAGCGGACAGTCCTCCTGCATCGCGGCAGCGAGTTTTTCTTGGAGTTCTGTGCAGAGATCGAACTGGGCGTCGAGTGCCGTAAAGCGCGCGGCCGTGAGCGACTGCAGTCCTGTTTTGATTTCAGGAAGCAGAGCCAGCGTGCGGCCCATAAACTGCAGATCCCGCGGACTGGCCCGGCCGGTGGTCGCCCGCGCCAAGAGTCGCTCCATGTCATAAATTTTTGCGAGCGGCTCACCGAGGGCGGTGATCATCGCGGGCGTCTTGAGCAACGCTTCGACACTATCGAGGCGGGCCTCGATCTGCGCTCGCTCGGTCAGCGGATTCTCGAGCCATTCCCCAAGCAGCCGACCTCCCATCGCCGTCCCTGTGCGGTCGATGATATCGAGTAGCGAACCGTCTCGTTTTTCGGAACGGACCGTGCGAGAGATTTCCAAACTGCTGCGGGATGCTTCGTCGATCTGCAGGGCACGGCGACTATCGTACGGCGGGAGCCGATTGATGTGCGCAAGCTCCGTTCGCTGAGTTTCCTGCAGATAGTTTAAGATGCCTCCGGCTGCACAGATCGCTGTTTGATTTTGCTCGTCAAAGCCGAACCCTTCGACCGTCTGGGTGCCGAATTGTTTCTCGAGCAGTTGCAGCGCGGAGTTGTAGGAAAAGGTCCAGCCCGCTCGCGGCGTCCGGGACCAGTCGCCATTAAGCTCGGCGCCTGCCAACTCTTCACTCAACAACAGTTCGGCGGGACGGATACGCGCCAACTCGTCGACGAGTTGGCCCTGAGGAATCGACGCCGCATAAAACCGCCCGGTCGAAACGTCGATCCATGACAGACCTCCCGGATCGCCCGGAACCCAGGCCGCCAAAAAATTACTCGCCCGGGGATCAAGTAGCGACTCATCGGTCAGCGTCCCGGGCGTCACCAACCGCGTCACTTCCCGCTTGACAAGCCCTTTTGCTTTTTTGGGATCTTCGACCTGATCGCAAATCGCCACCCGGCAACCGGCGACAATCAATTTTGTCAGATAACCGTCCAACTGATGGTGGGGAAAACCTGCCATCGGAATCGGATTCTCACTTTTATCCCGACTCGTAAGCGTGATCCCGAGCAACCGATGTGCTTTCTCGGCATCCTCGTGGAACAGTTCGTAAAAGTCGCCCATGCGAAACAGTAGTAGCGCATCGGGATGGGTAGATTTCGCTTCTTGATACTGTTTCATCATCGGCGTGGCGGCCATGGCCACATGCTACCGATTTGCCGCAGCGGATATCAAGTAGCCTGCGATCGGCTGGCACAGCCAGTTTCCGCCGACCATTGCTGCCCGTCCGGGGAACTCGTAAAATCGAGACGGTCTGCAGCAAGATGCTTTTCTCTTTTTTTCCTTCCCGTGGCAAAGGTAAAAGACGTTTGGATCCGCAAAAGATCTATATTATCGGGATCGGCGACGACGGTTTGGATGGAATCACCAGCCAGGCACGTCGGTTGGTGGAGCAAGCCGATCTCTTGATCGGCGAAGAGGTTGCGCTGCCCGAGAATCTTAAAGCGGAAACGCTCGTCTTGCGGGCAGGGCTCGATGCGGCCGTCCAACGCATGCTGACGGACCGCAGCGCACGGATTGTCGTACTGGCCTCCGGAGACCCTTTGTTCTACGGTGTGGCCCGCTATCTGTTTGATCGCGTCGGGGAAGATCGTTTCGAGGTCGTACCCCACGTAAGCAGCATGCAACTCGCGTTTGCCCGGGTCAAGGAAAGTTGGGAAGAGGCCTATCTGACGAATCTGGCGAGCCACCAACTCGACAGCGTGGTCGAAAAAATACGGGTGATGGACAAAGTGGGACTCTTTACCACCGAGGAAATCCCACCCAACGCCGTGGCACACGCCTTATTGGAACGTGAGATCGACTACTTTTCTGTTTATGTCTGTGAAAATCTGGGCGGACCGGATGAACGGGTCACAAGTCTCGATCTTCCCGAGTTGGTCCAGCAGCAGTTTGCGCCGCTAAACGTCATGATCCTGGTTCGGAAGCCAAACGCCCCGGACCGACCCCGGGATCTGGTCAGGCAGCGACTCTTTGGCAACCCGGACGATGCGTTTCTGCAATCCCAACCGAAACAAGGTTTATTGACGCCCGCTGAGGTCCGGGCAATGGCATTGGCGGAACTCGAACTCGGCCCCGCGAGCATCGTTTGGGACATCGGGGCGGGGAGTGGGAGCGTAGCAATTGAGGCGGCGGCAATTGCCCACCAGGGCACGACCTACGCGGTTGAAATGGATCCGGGCGATCACGAACTGATCCAGAGCAACGCGGATAAATTTGGGCGGACCAATTTGGTCCCTATTCTGGGAAGGGCACCGGACGTGTGGCAGGATCTTCCCGATCCCGACTGCATTTTCGTCGGCGGGACAGGTCGTGAAGTACGGCGGATTGTCGAACTGGCCTACGAGCGCCTCAAACCGGAGGGACGGCTCGTCGCCAACGTCGCCAGCATCGAAAATCTCGCGGAGACACTCGAGTCGCTACAATCCACAGAGGGTGAGTTAAACTGTCGGATGATTAACATCGCCCGCGGCACCTACCAGATGGAACGTATCCGGTTTGATGCCCTGAATCCCTGTTTTCTACTCTCAATTATTAAACCCCTTTAAGTCGGACCGGAAGCACCATGCACGCGGATAAGGAAGACAAACCCCAGCTTGACGTTCTTGCCGTGGGTGCCCATCCCGACGATGTGGAAATTACCTGTGGGGGCACCCTGGCACGACTCGTGCAGCAGGGCTACTCGGTGGGCATTGTCGATCTTACAGATGGCGAGCCGACGCCGAACTGCCCAAGCCCGGACGTGCGTATTGAGGAGGCACGCCAGGCAGCAGACACGCTGGGCATCCCGATGCGGAAGATTTTGGATCTCCCCAACCGTCGGTTGTTCGATTGTTTTGAGGCCCGAGTTGCCCTCGCAATCGAGATTAGAAAATATCGACCTCGTCTGGTTCTCGGATTTGGTGGCAGGACACGGATGGCTTCTCCGGATCACTGGCAGGCGATGCAGATTACCGATGCTGCTATTTTTTATGCCCGACTGACGAAGTGGGAAGAAACCTTCGAGGGTCTGCCCGTCCATACCGTCGAGGCCCAACTCCATTATGCGTTCGGCTTCGACTCGCTCGAGATGCCCCCGTCCGCTGGACATTTTGTCGCCGATATCAGTGATACCCTGGAAACCAAGATGGCAGCAATCGGCTGCTACAAAACACAGTTTCCACCGGCCAAAGCCGGCATCTTTGATCGCATTCGTGCCGCGTCTCACTATTTTGGCGTGGCGGCGGGATTTTCTGCGGGTGAGTTATTTCTCACACCAAAAACTCTCGGTAGCCACAACATCATGCAAACAATATTCCCCGCTGCGGATTAAGAAGATGCGCACGAATACAGTGGGGTCAAGCTGCGGTACGGAGATAATCGGCAACTCGCATTAGGGGCACCCCCCCGCACGAAGAACCTCAATCACGCGGGCGATATCTTCGGCAAGAGGCGCCTCCAGCACGAGCGGTTCTCCGCTGCGAGGATGTTTGAAGGTAATCCGTCTGGCATGCAGTGCCTGGCGGTCCAGGACGATCTCGGTTTGGTCGGCACATCCGCTCAGGTCTCCACGGAGTACTTGGGCCCGGCCCCCATAGAGTCGGTCACAAAGAACAGGATGCCCACTCTGGGTCAGGTGGATGCGGATCTGGTGCGTCCGACCCGTTTTCGGAAAGGCCTGCAGAACTGAAAATTTACCGAACCTTTCAACCACTTTGTAGTATGTCACCGCTTCTTTAGCAGAAGAAAGATCTCGACGGACCGCCATTTTTTCTCGCCGGTGTGGATGAGGCCCAATCGGTGCCGAGATACGATCTCCGTCGCGATCTGGATCACCCAGGACGATTGCCAAATACTCTTTCTCAACCGTACGTGCCTCGAATTGTGACGCGAGTTTCTGGTGAGCTATGTTGTTCTTCGCAATAACAATGACACCGCTCGTATCCCGGTCCAGGCGATGGACGATGCCTGGTCTTGCCGGACCGCCGAGCGAACTGAGGGCGTTGAAATGGAAAGCCAGGGCACTGGTCAACGTGCCCGACCAGTGTCCCTTCGCAGGATGAACCACCATCCCCGCCGACTTATTCACCACTGCCAGATCCCCATCTTCGTAAAGAATCTCCAGCGGAATATCTTCAGGCAACGCCACCTCTGAGGGAGCCTGCGGAGGAAGGACCGTGACTTGCTGCCCCTCCTGCAGTCGGTAGGCAACTTTGGCCCCCCTGCCATTCACCAAAACATGATGATCCGTAATTTGCCGACGCAAAAATGTCCGGCTGAACTCGCGCATCCGATGGGACAGAAAAACATCCAGACGGACCCCCGCATCGTCAGCTTGGACTTGCCAACTGCGAGGTTCGGCGTGAGGGGATGAATCGGACAAGGCAGTGTGCCACCTTCAAAGCAAAAGGGCCGGAGCCCAAGGCGACGGCTAGGGCTGCGGTGTGCTGGGATTGCCTGCTGGCGTCTTTCCGCCGGAGGATCCATCACTTGGAGTCACGGTCTTGGCAGCTTGACTCTCTTTTTTGTCACCTGTCTTTTTGCCCGTCGCGGGCGGTTCCGCAGCGACTCCTCCCGAGGAAACAGCACCTGCCGCGTCCTCAAGCCCCGCCCCCTCAATGGCATCTTGCAAGGCACTCGCATCCTTTGCCTCCGCAGGCGGGGAGTCCCCCTGAAGTTCTAAATCGAATTCCGGGTAACGATCCGTGCCCCCAGCAGGCTTTTCTCGTGGCTTCCAGCGGGCATATTGTTCGTAGAAAGCAGGGGTGCCTTTTTGCTCAAGATCACGAATACGCATTTGCGCGTCGGCGGCGAATGCTCCCTGCACTTGAGCATAGACTGCCTTTGCCTGCTGAAGTTTCATTCGCCACTCGAGGCTCTTTGCGAGGCAATAAAGGGCGCGGTTTTTTAATCCCGATTCTGAAGTTTCTTCGGCAACGGTTTTGTAATACTGGCCTGCCTTCCGAAAAGAGTCCTGGGCTGCGGTCTTGTTTGATCGGTACTTCCTCTGACCGCTAATGAGCGACAGATCACCCAGCGTCAATTGGGCGTAACCCGCAAGCACCGTGCCCTCATGCGCCCGGGCAACATCCTCCAGTTCGAAGGAGGCATTATTCAGGGCAACTGGTTCGTTCCTCGCAATCGCATTGAACCCGGACCCGCTCGCCTGCTCAAAACGATTCCACCCTTCAGCCACTGCAGTGGAAAGCCTGCTTTCGCGAATTGTTAACAAGATGACGACTGCCAAAAGAACCAAAATTCCTCCGAGCAGCCAGGTCGAATTGGACTGAGCCCAGGAAATCTTTTGACTCAGCCAGTCCGCCAAAACATGGCCATGCAACTCGTGTCGTCGTTGCGATTTCATCACAAAACCTCATCAAATTAAATATTTCTATGGTCTCTGCCCGAGACCGAGTATAGCGCCGTTGAGGAAAATAGGTCAAGTCCGTGAGCACTCGAGCTTGGACTCCTCGGCTGCCCGACTCAATCCTGTCTGAAAGTCCGCTCCTGCGGTCCTCTCCCCGTGAGCTTCCCCACGGGTTAAAGTGTTTCCCAGAGTGCCTCCCTTCGGGAATCTGGCGATCCATCGGATTCTATGCCATGGACCTCCAGTAACAAAACTTGCTAAATCCATTCGATGGAACCGGAACGACCGTTGCCCGCAAAAGTTAATTTTAAAGGCCTGAACCTCAACCAGCGCGAAGCGGTGGACACCCTTGCGGGGCCCCTGCTGGTTCTCGCGGGAGCTGGCTCAGGAAAAACGCGTGTTGTTACCTATCGGATCGCCCATCTCATCCATCAGCGCGTGCGTCCATCGCGAATTTTAGCGGTCACGTTTACGAACAAGGCTGCTAGAGAAATGCAACACCGTGCAAGGGAGTTACTGGGCCGCCGCAAAAAAGAAACGCCTGAGATTTCCACCTTCCATTCTCTTTGCGTTCGAATTCTCCGTCGCCACATTCAACGCCTCGGGTATCCGCAACAATTTACAATTTACGACCGCGGCGACCAGGAGACCGTGGCCCGGACGGTGCTTCGTGAGTTGAAGGCACCGAACCAAACGCTCCGACCGGGGGATCTGCTTTACCTGATTGGGCGCTGGAAGAATCATTCCATAACCTACCAACAGGCCCAACGCGAATCGGAATCTGACAGAGAACATCTAGCAGCGGTCGCCTACGAGCGCTACCAGGACGCCATCCGCGCCAGTGGGGCTGTTGATTTTGATGACCTGCTGCTGTTGACGGAGCAGCTACTAGAACAATTTGATGACCTCCATCACACGGAAGCCGGCCGCTTTGATCAAATCCTCATCGACGAGTATCAGGATACCAACGGCAGCCAATACCGTATTGTAAAAGCCCTGGCTGGCGGACACCGCAATCTTTGTGTTGTGGGAGATGACGACCAATCCATCTACGGCTGGCGTGGGGCCGAAGTCCAACACATCTTGCGATTCAAAATCGACTGGCCGGATGCCAAGGTCGTTCGCTTGGAAACCAATTATCGAAGCCGACCTGAAATCCTGACGATGGCCAATCGATTGATTGTTTTCAATCAGAAAAGGCACGACAAGACACTCCGTCCGGCCCGCCCCTCAGGCCAAGCTCCAAGAATTCTTCAGCTGCAGGACGAAACGGAAGAAGCACGCACGATTATCAAGGATATTGCCAATATTCTCGACACTTCACCAATCCAGCCAAAACATATCGCTATTTTATTTCGCACCAATGAGCAACCTCGTTGTTTTGAAACCGAATTGCGCCGCGTGCGATTGCCTTATGTTCTTGTCGGAGGAATGTCGTTTTATGATCGTCGAGAGGTCCGCGACTTGATGGCATACTTCAAGGTGATTGCTTCATCACAGGACGAGGCCTCCTTGCTGAGAATCCTCAATATGCCCGCACGGGGCATTAGCAATACCGCACGGCGCATGCTGATCGAGAAGGCAACTCAAGCTGGCAAACCGGCCTTTGAGATACTTGCCACGGCGACCGGCATCGAGGGGGTCTCCGCCAAAGCGGCCCTTGCCATGCAGAATTTTGGAAATCTTATTACAAACTACGCAGAGCGTTTTTCCAGCAAAAAAAATCTTGTCGGCACCGCAAATCGATTGCTCGAGGAAATTGCCTATCTGGATGAACTCAAGCATCGGTATCCGGAACCGCTGGAACGTGAAGCGCGCACTGGCGCCGTGGAACAATTTATCAGTGCACTCGGTAGCTACGAACAGGAAAATCGCAATCCCACCCTCCAGGGGTTTCTCGATGCAACGCTGCTTGACCATCGCGAAACCGATGCGGACCAGGATCGCAATGCGATCATGTTGATGACTCTTCACGCAGCGAAGGGGCTGGAGTTTCCATACGTCTATATGGCCGGTATGGAGGAGGGGCTCCTGCCCCACCATCGCTCGCTCGCAGAGGTTGATGGTGCAAGCATCGACGAGGAACGGAGACTCTGCTACGTGGGCGTCACAAGGGCCCAGGACCAACTCACGCTGAGTCTCTCCCTGAGTCGACGGAAATGGGGCAAATCGCGAGAGACGATTCCAAGTCGGTTTCTTTATGAACTCACCGGGCAGGCGGATCACCCCAACGCCCGGAACGCCCGCGAAGGTCGGATACCCGGGCAGCAGCGGCCACCAACCCGAAGAAGCTAGCGGGGCTGCCTGGCCCCCGGATGGCGGCAAACGACGCTTTTTCTCGGGCGTTCCCTAAGGCGGCACGCCTGGGAGAAGATTGGTTTGCCAGCACTTCCAGCAGCCTACTCTGGTAAACTTTGCGGATTAGGAAGTTTGCTGCAAGTCAGCCGATTATGCGGTCGATAATGGCGATATCGATTGCCATCTGTGGGGCCGCTGCAAAGGCAGTGCTTGCACCGACTGGCAACCGTCTTGGGGGGGAAGATCGCCGCTTTTCGCCGTCGAAACAACGACGCGCGTTGTGGCCGATCGACAACGAGTTATAGAAATTGTCGCCCCTTGGACTAAAACCGTCGATGCGCCCTTCGCTCCACAAGATCGGTCTTACGCTCTCGCTCGCGCTGGTCGTAGGCACTGGCTGCCACCCGACTCAGCCCTTCTATTTTGGAGAGAACGGGGATCTCTCCCATTATGTGGGGGTCGCAACAGAAATCGATTACCCGGAAAACAACGAACTGAGTCTTTCCGATGCTCAATTTGCCAGTCCACCACTGACCCTTGAAAATGCAAATTTCGACGAATTTTGGGAAATCCCACTCGCCGATGCGATAAAAATTACCCTGGCCAACAGCAAGGTACTCAGGAGCCTCGGTGGCCGAATCGACACCATGTCGGGGATTTCCCAGCCTTCCGAGGCACTGCTTGCCAATCCGGATGTCCTACAAACTATCTACAACCCTGCTATTCAAGAATCGGCCCCTGGCTATATCAATGGTCTGATGACCGGTCCAGAAGCCGCCTTGGCAGCTTTCGATGCCAACTTCAGCAGCAGCTTTTTCTGGGAAAAATTTGAAGATCCGATCAATGTCAATCCCGCAGAAGCCGCCCTCCTCGAGCTTGCAAGAGTAAACGTTCAGGATCTTCTCTCGTTTCAAAGCCAGCTGCAGAAGACAAACGTCACCGGTGGCACCTCAACGATTAGCACGACCACGACCTACGATGACAACAACAATCCGAGGGTTCTTTATCCCAACTCGTACCGCACCGATATCAAAGGTGAATTCCGCCAACCGTTGTTGCAGGGAATGGGTGCCGAATACAACCGCATCGCGGGACCCTTCAGCAACATCGCGGGTATCGGCACACGGATGTTTGATGGTGTTTTAATCGCCCGCATCCAGACGGACCGCGCCTTGACTGATTTCGAGGCGGGCGTGCGTAATTTAGTCGCCGATGTGGAAAATTCCTATTGGGAATTGTATTACGCATACCGAAATTTGGAGGCCCGGAAGGTTGGTCTGACGAGTTCCTTGAGGACATGGCAGACAGTCCAGTCAATCACGGCTGTCGGTGCCATTGGCGGCGGCAAAGAAAGGGAAGCGCTCGCACGCGAACAATATTTCTCTTTCAGGGCTCAGACGGAACAAGCCAAGTCCGATGTTTTTTCTGCTGAAAATAGACTCCGCTTCCTAATGGGGATTGCCGCGACCGACGGTCGCCTGATTCGGCCCTCGGACGATCCGACGATGGCCAAAGTAACTTTTGACTGGCGGGACATTCTTGGCGAGTCGTTAACGCGAAACGTCGAATTACGAAAACAACAATGGCGCATCAAGCAGCGGGAACTGGAAGTGATCGCGGCAAAAAATCACTTATTACCGAGAGTTGATATGGTAGGAAGCTATCGGTGGCTTGGTTTTGGTCACGATCTTTTGGGCACCGCTGGGCCACAGCCTTTCCCATCGGCCTGGAATACGCTTTTCACTGGCGATTTTACGGAATCGCAACTCGGAGTCGAAATGACTATGAATATTGGCTTCCGGGCTGAATTGGCGGCTGTCCGTAACGCGCAATTGCTACTGACTCGCTCCAAAGCTGTTCGTAAAGAGCAGGAATTGGAGCTTTCTCACTTGATTTCCGATTCCGTAAGACAACTGGCTCGGCATTACCAATTGATCCAAACTAATTTCAATCGTCGCGTAGCGGCCCAGGCACAGGTCGATACCTTCCAGGCAAAAATCGATGTTGGCTTCGGGCGCAACATCGAACAATTGGATCTACTACTTGAAGCCCAACGGCGGTTGGCACAAGACGAAGCGGATTATTACCGCTCTTTAGTAGATTACAATAAAGCGATCATCCAAATCCAGTTTCACAAGGGTTCACTACTGGAGGACAATAACGTCTTCCTGGCGGAAGGACCCTGGCCAGGCAAGGCTTATTTTGATGCAACACGCGATGCACGCCAACTCGACGCCAGTATTTTCCTCAGCGACAGGCCGAGCCATCCGCCAGCGATCAGCAACGGACCCTACCCGCAGCACACCGGTCGCGACATGAAGTTTTTCTCTGGCGAGCCGATCCAGCAACAACCCGATGCCTTGGAAGAGATCCCAGCCGTCGAACCTGAACTGATTCTGCCCGCACCCGAACATCCTCGACCACTCGAGCGCAAGGAACCACAACCGCTTCAGCTTACGGCGGCTCCATCTCCATCAACCGCAGCACCCCGTGATGCGGCCAGCTACACAGACACACTTTCGAGAAAGATTGCAACCGCAGTCGCTGCAGGTCCGTCTTCAATCGTTGCCGGCCCCTCCTCACGTGCTCCCTTGCCTGCCAGTGCCACGACCCCAGGCTCCTCTCTGGTGGTTCGTACCACAGCAACTCAAGTACCTAGCAAGACGGCAATCCCCACGAATACGCCGCCTCCCGCCAAGACCTCCGCAGTGCGATTTCCGCCAACCCAGAAAAACTGTGCCGCGGCCGATTCTACGAACTTGCTAGGATCCACGCCGCAAAAAGTCGGCTACCGCCGTTAGACAAAACCGGCGGAGCCTTACCCGCCGCGATCCACGGCGCACACTCGACAGTCTGGAGGGCACTGCTGGTATCTTGCCGGATGCCAACCGCTTTGCCGATAATGGCCCCGGCGGATTGGCAACACCTGGACTACACAGAACGGACCGATGTTCTTTTCCTTAGACGGCATTGATGGGGTGGGTAAATCGACTCAAATGGAGTTGCTTGTCGAACATCTCAAGGCTGCGGGACTCGATGTGGTAACCTGCCGGGATCCTGGCAGCACCCAGCTAGGAGAGGCAATTCGTGAGATCCTGTTGCAGGACCGGGACACACCCATCGGCGGAAGCACGGAGATGCTGCTCTACATGGCAGCGCGGGCGCAAATGGTCGCGGAGATTATCAAACCGGCCCTAGCGATGGGAAAGGTTGTCGTTTCCGACCGCTATTTGTTGGCAAACGTTGTCTACCAGGGATGGGCGGGCGAGCTAGCTCCTGAGGCCATCTGGAAGGTGGGGGAAATTGCCACGGACGACGTGAGGCCCGATCGGATCCTGCTTTTAGATCTACCACCGACGGCTGCCGCGGAAAGGATTGGCAGCGAGCCGGACCGGATGGAATCGCGGGGCGCAAGCTATCAAGAGGCGCTCCGCAAAGGTTTTCTGGAGGAAGCCTCTCGAGATCCCGAGCGGATCACGGTCCTCGATGCCCGCGGAACCGTCGAGGAAGTGGCCGCGCGAATCCAGGCTGCAACTTCCGAGTTTTTAAGGAGCATGGCGGAATGACTTGGCAGGGTCTGCGAGGGCAGGATGAGGTAGTCGAACGGTTCCGTCGGACCCTCGACCGTGGTCGGCTGGCCAGCAGTTATCTCTTCGTGGGTCCCCCCGGTGTGGGCAAACGAACTTTAGCGCTTAAACTTGCGCAGACTTTACTCTGCAGTCGCGTCGACCCGATCGAAATGGCCCCCTGTGGAGAGTGTCCGGCCTGTCAGCAGGTAGTTGCCCTGACGCACCCGGACATGGAGGTGATTGCCTGTCCAGATGACAAAACAGAGTTTCCTGTGAGTCTGCTTATTGGTGATCACGATCATCGCAACAAAGAAGGGTTTTGCTACAACCTTTCCCGCAAACCAATGGATGGTGGCAGAAAAATAGGCATCATCGGTGATGCCGACTTACTGAACAAGGAAAGTGGTAACTGCCTACTCAAAATTTTGGAGGAACCGCCACCTCGTTCTCTCCTGATCTTGATAGGGACTCACCCTCAGCTCCAACTCCCCACCATTCGCTCGCGGTGTCAAACGGTCCATTTTAGACCACTCTCCACAGCAGACTTAGTGGATTTAGTGGTTGCAGGCGGAAAAATAGAAAATCGGGACCGAGCGGCAATCTTGGCAGCGCAAAGTGCGGGCGGAGTGCATGAGGCACTGCTCTGGGCGGAGGAGCGCCTGTGGCCGTTCCGCAGTGAGTTGTTTGATCTGCTCGGTCAGTTACCACCCGATAGCGAGCGGCTAGGAAAGCTGGTACAAGATTTTGTCAATCAGGAATCTACCTCTGGAGAACGTCGCAAGAAATTGCGACTGGCAGTCCAACTTGTCGAAGATTTTTATCGTGCGCTACTCTACAAGCTGCTCGAAATTGACGAACTTTCACCGCTTGGCGAGCCTGCTTTGCGTGCGGCGGTGGAACAGGCTGCGGAGCACACCAGAAGCTCAGGTTTCGAGGGATCGAAGATTGTTGTCGATTCTCTGGATCGTTGCCTTGTCGCCCGGAAACACATTGGCCAAAACGCGAATCCGGCAGCACTGATTGGCTGCTGGGTGGACGACCTAGTGCGGTGTACCTCACCAGCGAATTACTAGGGATCGTCGTTTCGCGACGATCACCCCGATTTTTCCCCCTGGAGCGTCAGCACCAGTCTCCGCGAACCTCCCTGATTACGGTGTTCGCAAAGATAGATTCCCTGCCAGGTGCCAAGACACAATCGCCCAGCGGAGACGGGAATCATCAGCGAATTTCCCAGCAGCGAGGCTTTGACGTGCGCGGGCATGTCATCAGGACCTTCACAGGTATGCCGGTAGGGAAAATCTTCTGGGGCGAGCGTGCAAAAGGCCGACTCGAGATCGCCTGCCACATCAGGATCCGCGTTTTCATTGATCGATAGCGAAGCGGAGGTGTGTTGGATAAAGATATGCAGCAGCCCGATCTCCCAACGATCGATCTCTGGCAAGGCATTCAAAATTTGCCCGGTAATCTGGTGGAATCCTCGCCCCAGCGGGGGCAATTCCAGAAACCCCTGTTCCCAACATTCTGGCATTCTGAGTTCTCCCCTCCCGAATCTTGCACCGTTAAAACGTGCAATTTGTGATCTGAATCAAAAAAATCACATTTTTTCGCGTAAATTACTTGACATTGGCCGGAACCCCTAAATAATAAAGCATTGACTTTGGTTGCAGATTAACCCACCTAGCCGGTCATCACTCCAACCCACCTGACTGGTGATCTGGACGCCGTCTGCTAGTGTTATGCAGTGCGTCTGGAGCTAAGTGCTTACACTTAGAACCTTTATACCATTATTTTGAGAGGATTGTGTTTAGATGCGGAACGTTTTTCAAGCAATCGACCGATTCGGGCACGATGAAGACTTCGCCCCAATGGAAACAGACGGCTTCGACGCGACAAAAGCGCCAGCAGGATCCGATGCAAAATTGCAGGTCCTGGCCGCGCGTATCCAGGCGGGGCTACCCCTTTGGCACCATGATGACCGGCCCGATTACAGTGGTTTGACCGGCGTCGTCAGGCCGCGAGATTAAGAGGCCACAAGGATCAGATCAAGGGACTGCCAGAAGAGGAGGCGGTCACTGGGGCGAGGCGCTCTGGCGAGGGGGAAAACAAGCAAAAAACGCCGTAAGCTTCGCCTGCTGTAGATTATCAGATGCCCCAAGCGGGGTTCCGTCGAGACGGAATCCCGCTTTTCTTTTGTCGCGATCAGCAGTCGGCAGCAGGCGACCCCCGGAGAGTCAGGACGCCTCTTTCAGTTCGCCCACGCATGCATGAGACTCCAGTTCACCACGGAGAACGAGTACATCCGATGGTGCTTCAATGCCCAAGCGGACCTTGTCCCCGCCCAGACGAACGACCGTGACGACGATCGATTCGCCGACACGAATCCGCTCATTCTCTTTCCTTGATAAAACGAGCATTCATCTAACCTCCTTGTATAGAAAACCGCCAATTGGCAGTTTGTTGCTGAAAGATCCTTACTTTGGCGTTCTTTTCTATTTCCACTTGCTGGCGCGCGGTGGCCCTCAAGCGGACCTTTCCTGCAATGCAGGTGCTTCGGTCAATTGAGTTTTATGGGTTCTCTCGCCAGAAGCCCCGTAAAATAGAATTGTGTTACTATCGGTCTCCCAAATAGCTGTAAATTTTACTTGTCGGGGACCGTGAACACAGAAGTAAATCCCACACGGGCTATTGCCCCGGGTGAGGATTCTCTCGGTCATCTGAAAAGCGCCCACCTCCAATTGTTCATGGCAACATATGGTTTCGTTGACAAACTCGCGCAAATGATTGATGGTCTCGAGCAGTTGGCCAGTAGACAACATAGGAATCAGGGTCTCCTTGCTGGGCACACAACATACATAAAATAGAGGGTTGCGTGCGGGTCAGAGAAGATAGGTCGTTTATTGATAGTTTTAGCTATCGGCAAAGTAGGAGGCCATCATTCGCCCCTTCTTGGAATAATTTTCCCCAGTTAGTTTTCTAGGGAATTATTTTTCTGTCAGCAAACCAAGAATTTTCCCCAGGAATTGGCCCCCTGACAGGCCCCGCTGATTTCACGATCTGGCTCAAAAAAAGAAATTTCTAAACTTTGGCTGCGAATCTCTTGGAGAGCTTAGACCGATCGG
>JAUWIQ010000004.1 GCA_030605285.1 Planctomycetota bacterium | reverse complement strand
GACTTCTCACTCCGGTGCGGCTTTGCGCAGGATTTTTTCAGGCAACCGCGCGGGTCGCCCCAGAAGACAAAAGCCCCCAGCATCCCGAACCGGTTCCACGCAGCCGATCCGCGTTCACGGGGCGCGGCAGCACAATCTCAAGAGCGTGAATGTCGATATCCCGCGCGATGCCATAACGGTCTGTTGCGGCGTGAGTGGGTCGGGAAAGACGTCTCTGGCAATGGACACCATCTATGCCGAAGGACAGCGGCGCTATGTCGAGAGTCTCAGCAGTTACGCCAGGCAATTTATCTCGCAAATGCAGAAGCCGCTCTTGGAGCAGATCGACGGACTTTCGCCCGCGATTGCGATCGAGCAGCGGCACATGGGACATACTCCCCGCTCCACCGTTGGCACCGTCACAGAAATCTACGACTATCTCCGGATTCTGATGGCACGTCTCGGGACGCCCCAATGTCCCGCTTGCGATCTGCCGATCGGTACCCAGACAGTCGACGAAATTATTGAACGCATCTTTGAACGGCCGTTGGGTACGCGACTCTATTTGCTCGCACCCCTGACCCTCGCGGTAGGCGAGCAGTACGAAACACTTTGGGATCAGGTGCGAATGCAGGGCTACATTCGTGTTCGCATTGATGGCAAGACCTATCCCCTGGATGCCACGCCCACGATTGATCGTCGACGACGACATACTGTGGAAGTCGTCGTCGATCGGGTAACGGTACAGAAAGCCAGTCTCGCTCGAGTCGCCGAAGGTGTCGAGGCCGCCCTCGCACTCGGTGAGGGAACGATGCAGGTGGCGGTTGTTGACGATGCCAAGGAAGAAGAAAACTGGGAAACAAAGATCCATAGCCAACACCTCGCCTGCGGACAATGTGGACTGAGCTTTGAACCGTTCAGTCCGCATAGCTATTCTTTCAACAGCCCCTTGGGCTGGTGTGCCTCCTGCGAAGGTTTGGGAACGGAGACCGGGGCGAATCTCGCTGCCCTGCTCCGCGACGGCAAACTCACACTCAAGCAGGGCGCGGTCGCGCTCTGGCCTTCGGTAGAACATCGCGTATTCCGCTGGATGCTTGAGAGTCTCTCCAAGCAAACGGGTATTGCACTCGACATTCCCTTTGAAAATCTGAGCCCCAAGGCACGTCGAATCGTGTTGCAGGGCACGGGAGAGAAATGGTTTGACGTCAAGCCATCCGGAAAACGAGCGGCAAAAACGCGCCCGCTGTTCCGCTTCCAGTACAAGGGGCTCTATCCGGCACTCGATGAGGCTGCCCGCTTGTCGGCCCGCTTCCGATCTCGCATGGAGCATTTGCTGGAGGAGGTGGAATGCAGTCAATGTGGGGGAAGCCGCCTGCGCGAGGATGCCGCGGCCACGAAGTTTCGCGGGAAAACAATCCACGAGTACGGCCGGATGCCGTTGGGGCAACTTCAGCGGCAAGTGAGTCAGTGGAAATTCGACCGCAGGGAAAAGAAAATTGCCGGGGAATTGGTCCGTGAACTGAAAAACCGCATCTCCTTTTTGTGCGATGTCGGTCTCGATTACCTCTCCATCTCCCGCCCCGCACCAAGCCTCTCGGGCGGCGAATCGCAACGCATCCGTCTGGCCAGTCAGGTGGGCAGCGGTCTCTGCGGTGTCCTCTACGTGCTGGACGAACCGACCGTTGGTCTGCATCCGCGGGACAATACCCGTTTGCTCGGCGCACTGCGCAAACTCTGTGACCTGGGCAACACCTTGCTCTTAGTGGAGCACGATCGGGAAGTGATTGCCTCGGCTGATAACGTGCTCGATTTCGGACCCCGCGCGGGCCGGCACGGTGGAGAAATCGTTGCCCGCGGCAAGCCGGAGCAGCTCATGCGTCGGCGCAAATCGGTGACCGGGCCCTATCTCTCGGGCAAGAAGGCAATCCCCATTCCCACCAACCGACGCGGAAGCGATGTGGAGGTGGCCGGCGACAAAAAGAAGCGGACTAAGGCGACTGGAAAGAAGGCTGAGAAATCGGCAAGTTTGCCGAATCCTTGCCTGAAAATCACGGGGGCCCGCCACAACAATCTGCAGAACATTGATGTTCAAATACCTCTCTGCGCATTCACCGTGGTCACGGGCGTGAGCGGTAGCGGCAAGAGTTCTCTCATCAATGACATTCTCTACAACTCCCTGGCCCGCAAACTCCACCGCGCTCAGACGGTGCCGGCGCCCCATGATTCTATTCTGGGAATCGAACATATCAACAAGGTCATTCGCGTGGACCAGCGGCCCCTGGGAAACTCCCCGGCCTCCAATCCTGCGACCTACACCGGTCTGTTCGAACTTATCCGAAAGCTCTACGCCCAGTTGCCTGAGGCAAAGATTCGGGGTTACACCGCCAGACGCTTCAGTTTCAACGCATCGGGTGGCCGCTGCGATGATTGTGATGGCAACGGAAAATTGGTTGTCGAGATGCACTTCTTGCCCGATGTCTGGGTACAGTGCGACACGTGCCACGGCAAGCGCTACAATCCCGAAACGTTGATCGTGCGCTACCATGGCTACAGCATTGCCGATGTGCTTGAGATGCCCTGCGAAAAGGCCCTGGAACTTTTTGGCAAGATTCCAAAAATTCGCCGTATTCTGCAAACACTCTGCGACGTCGGTCTGGGCTACCTCCAGTTAGGTCAGTCTGCGGCCACGCTCTCCGGCGGTGAAGCCCAGCGTGTCAAACTGGCAGCCGAACTAGCCCGTCCGGACACTGGCCAGACATTGTATTTGCTGGATGAACCGACCACCGGCCTGCACTTTGAGGATCTCCGGAAGTTACTCGATGTTTTGAATCGGCTCGTCGACCTGGGCAATTCTGTCGTGGTCATTGAACACAACCTGGATATCATTAAATCTGCGGATTGGATTATCGACATGGGACCGGAGGCGGGTGAAGAGGGCGGCCAGGTGGTAACATGCGGGACCCCTGAACAAGTCGTCGCCTACACCAAGCAGGTCACGAAGGCAAATCCCAAGCGACTGCCGCACAGTTTTACGGGCGATGTCCTGCGGGGCGTCCTGCAAGCCGGCCCTTATCAAAAACGGAAGGTATATGACTTTGCGAAGGAATTACGCGAACGTCCCGATGACCTTGAGATCAGCCAGATCGGTCGCGATCAAAAGATGCCCTGGGAGATTGATGGTCGGTTGTGGCACACCCAAAATCGCGTGAGCCGCCAAGGGGAATCTTGCCATTGGGATGGCAACATCCTGGAACAGATTGTCAACAAAATTGAAGATCATGGCAGCTTCAGTGCCACCGATTGGAACAACCGTAGCGTAGTTGAAATTTCGGCCACAAAAAAGTCGGACGGTTGGTTTTTTCATGCCCTCACAAATGAACCGTGGCTCCTCAAACTGAAATTTAGGACGGCGGCAAAAACCTTCCAGCGCGACAAACTAGTCGAGCAAGTCGGGATGACACCGCTGAATGATATGCACGAGTTACCCGTCTATGGAACCGACCGGCGAGTGAAATGTCGCAGTCTGCGTGGACCCTGGCAGGAAATCGAGTTGCGTGTGCATTCCCTCAGCGAAATTGACAAGCCTGAGTTTTGGCAAATGCTCGACGATGCGGTCGCTGGCTTCCGAAAAATAACGGAGAAGAAACAGTTCAACCCGGAAGATGTGATGCCCTGGAAGGTGTTGGGAAAGCGGTGGCACATCTCACGCAAGGGATTTCCAATTGGGCGGCGACCGGTCTGGCCCTTGGAGGTCTTGGAAGATCTCCTCGATTTGCTCGCGGACGCGGCTCCCCAGGGTCAGTTGCTCTGGAACAACCAACAGGTTGTCCACCTGCTGGTCCCAGCTCAGAAAGAACCTTGGGCGACTCTACACACTAAGCGGGTTGCAGGCATCGAACTGGCACTCACCGGCCCTCCGGGACAATTTACCTTGGGACGTATCGCAGGATTGGGCGAAGATCGCAAACTGGTAAGTGGCGACTTGGATATGGTTAAATTGCAATTCCGCACGCCAGAAAATATCCAACATGCCGACCTGGAGACATTCCTGCAAGCACATCTCGCCGCTGTCGAGAATGCGGCGGCGACCGTCTGAAAATAAATAGTGGCTAGCGGCGACGCGGCGCAATCCAGAGGAATGGCTTGTCGTTTTCATCTACCCGAAGCTCAAATTTCAAGCCAACTTGGCGCAAAAGGCCTGTAAAAATAGTTTTCAGACTCATGCGTCCGGCACGCATTTTTACCGTGGCCTCTAAATCGATCCGGTCGGCGGTAATCCGGTTATGATCGAACACCAAGGGGACCGCGATCTTCGCCGCCAGTTGGTCGAGCGCGGACTTTAAAGGCAATGCCACCGCCTGAGTCTGGGACGCCTTGAACAATCCGGGCAAGGTTTTCCCAGGGGTCCGCGGACTTTCCCAGCCAAGAGGCCAACCCGCGCTCTGCGGCGAACTCTCCCTAATCGTCCAGTTCACCTGACCCCCTTTCGCCTCAGGAACCAAGACGAATCCGACTGGATGCAAGATCGCCGCCAGTGCCGTACCGGTTGAAAGGCCACGCAATTCGTTTTGCACAACTCCCTCCTGGCTCAGTCTCTGCTTTGCCGCTCCGGCGAAGACGAGTGGATGGGGGAGATTTCCGACGAGGCGATCTACAATTTCCAAGCGGCTTTTTCCCGAAGTGGAAACCGCCACGGGAACATCCGCGCCCTGCTCAACCATTTCGAGTTGCCTGGCAGTCATTCCAAACATTTTTTTTGGCTGCAGGATTGTATTCGAATTATTGTCCTTCAATTCCTGCAGCCAGACTGCGATCGCCTTGGCATCGTGCCGCGTAAACCGAGTCCGGGGTGGCAGAATCAGGGTACCGCCCGAGAGGTGTGCGGTCACAAGATAGGCGGGCTTATCTTGACTGCCCCTATTTTTGATTCCCAACTCATCTCCTGGCCGTCCGTTGCGGATCATGGGGCGTTGAAACCCGGCTTCTCCCAGCAGACGACTCCACTCTTGAGGGGCCAAGAGAGAACTATCCCTGCCCATGATTACTTCGATTTCAACGGAGACTTCGGCAAAGCTCGCCCGAACAAAAATCATCCATAACAAAAACGCGGCACATCCCGTTTTCATCGAGATCTCCTCCGGGTGGAGGGAGAGCGATCGGAAGGCAATCGGTCCGGATTCAATCGCAAGACAATTTCGCGGGGGCCAAGACCGGCAGTCCGAAATTGTTTCTTACGGCTCGGGCACATGTCTCGGATTATACCAAGCGGGGCGACTGGGACTGGTTGCTTGGCTTTTATCCCACCTTTTTTTTACCCCTGATTCGCCTATCTGTGGTGGAACTGCTTTCCCAGCCGACAAAATTCTCTTAGACTAAGGGACATGGTTGTTCCTGGCACAGAAACCGGACTGGTCGCTGCCCTGCCGACTCTGTTGGCAGATCTTGGGGATTTGTTGGGTACGCTGGTGCCGATCATCTTCGTCATCTTCTGGGTGATCAGTCAAGTGCGGGGAGCCGCTCGGGCCGCAAAAGGTCGTGAGCTAAGGGGACCCGAGAATGCCGCAGCGGACGGGACTCCCGAACCGCCCCAGGAACAGGAATTTGCCGACAAAATCCAGGACTTCCTCCAGAAGGTACAGCAACAGGCCGACCGCCAGACCGTGGCAGAAAAGGAACAAACACCCGAGGTACTCGAGGCGGAAATCGTTGATCCCGTAGACGTTGAGGTCGCCACGGTCATCTCGCCCCCGCAAGCGGCGCACGGCGGGGATCAGACAGACGAGTTTCAGTCCACTGCCACGTTGCGGAATCGCTTGCCCAGAACGGTTATGCCAACAGTGAATCCCCAGATGGAACAACCTCAGCAGGAGGTCTTCGACCATCAGATCGGCAATCTGTCCCAAACGCCTCGCGATGCAGATAGTCAAAGTTTCCCAGAGAAAGACCCGAAAGAATCTTTGGGGGATGAAGAACCCGTGATCGAACTCCCGACCACGGCCGAAGAAATTCGGGCCATGCTGGAGAGTCCCGAAGACATTCGTAAGGCAGTGATCCTGAGCGAAGTTTTTTCCAGACCCCATGACCGGTGGTAGGAAGACCGGGGGCTGATGGAAATTACACCTGCGAATATTCGTCTAGGTTGGATTGGTGTCGGAGTGATGGGCCAACGCATGTGTGGGCATCTTTTGGATGCTGGCTTCAAGATCACTGTCCATAATCGCACAAAGCAAAAAGCCACACCGCTGCTCGACCAGGGTGCCGAGTGGCGGGAAACGGTGGCTGAGGTTGCAGAGGCCGCCGACGTTGTCTTTACGATGGTCGGTTATCCAGACGATGTACGACAGGTTTATTTGGCCGCCAACGGGCTGTTGGCGGCCAGTCGCAGTGGCACGATTCTGGTGGATATGACGACCAGCCAGCCTTCCCTGGCAAAAGAGATTGCCCAGCAGGCAGCGAGTCAGAATCTGATCAGCATCGATGCTCCCGTCTCGGGAGGTGACCTCGGTGCTCGTGATGCCACACTCTCCATCATGATCGGCGGGCCTGCCGACGCGTGTGCATCGTTGCAGCCCTGCTGGGAGGCGATGGGCCGCACCATCGTACACCAGGGCGACGCCGGCATGGGGCAGCATGCCAAAATGGTCAATCAGACGCTGATCGCCAGTGGCATGATCGGTGTTTGTGAAGCGCTGCTTTACGGCTATCGGGCCGGGTTGAACCTGCAACAGGTACTCGAATCGGTCGCATCCGGAGCAGCCGGAAGTTGGTCACTCTCTAAACTGGGTCCCCGTATTCTGGCGAACGATTTTGAGCCTGGTTTTTTTGTGGAACACTTTATCAAAGACATGGGCATCGCCCTGGAAGAGGCGCGCCGCATGAATCTCTCGATGCCCGGCTTGGCACTAGCCAATCAACTCTATATTGCTCTCGCCGCACAGGGTCACGGTCGCAGCGGCACCCAAGCCCTGCAGTTGACACTCGCCGCTGCTGCGGGGATCGACTGGCAAAACCGCCCGCAATGAAGAATCGGAAGATCCCAATGCAGATTGCGGCCCAGTGATCGATGGATCGAGCAAAACAGTTGGCAACCAACCGCCCAACCGCTAAATTCTCGTAGCCAACACATTTTCAGAAAGCCTCCTTGCCGTAATAATACCTGCAATTTAGAATGAGGGGTCGTAGTTTAATTCGCGGGAAATGGAAATTTGTGTAGGAGTATCGTTTGGGTACCAAGAAGTCTGGCAAGGGTCGCCGAAAAATCGGCCGTAAAAAGCGTCGCATGCGGTCCAAAATCCGCCATCGCAAGAAATAATTCCTCTATCCTGCCCATCTCTCGGCTTTGATGGCCGACGGTTCTCTTTAGACTGGCTGGGACCGTATTTGTGTTTTCGCATAGACGTGATCCCGTCGCGCCCATTACATTGGGTGGGTGGTCAAGCGACGAAAGAATACGTTGTGGCCGACGTCCTCTGCAGAGGAATGAATTTGAGGTAATTTCCCCACGAGTTAAACCGGTGTTTCGAAATCCTGCTTGCAGTTTGGGCCTGCAATTACAGAGTGTCGCCCTACGATACGATGGGACACTCGCTCGACAGACAAGTGGCAAGGACGCACTCCGCAGTCACCGGCCACAAGTTAGTGAAGGCGATCGACAGTCCAACCTGAAAAACGTGCGCGATCCACGTCTGGCCTACCTTGAGGCTGTGCTTTTTTTGTCTCGGCAGCCTCTGCCGAGTCGTAGACTGGCAAACTTAGCCAAGCTGACCGATGGCACGGAGGCGCGGACCTTGATCAAGACTCTCAACCAATCCTACGACGAGATAGGCCGCGCCTTCCGAGTCGAAGAGGTTGCCGGCGGATTCCAACTGCGTACGTGCAGCCAGATTGCTCCCTGGTTACGACGGATGGTAACCTCTCCAGTCGGACAACGCATGTCCGGACCGGCCATGGAAACATTGGCCGTTGTGGCATACCGACAACCGGTAATGCGGGCTGCAATTGAGAATATTCGTGGTGTACAATGCGGCGAAATTCTCAGACAACTCATGGAACGTGGTATGGTGCGCATCGCCGGGCGTGCCGACGAACTCGGACGACCGTTTCTCTATGGCACAACTCGTAACTTTTTAGAGGTCTTTGGTCTACGTAGTATTGACGAACTACCCAGGGCGTCTATGCTTCGAGCAGTTTGTATTCCTGGCGAGTCTTTAGCAAACGGTGCTGAGCAAGATTCGAACCCTGAAGCGGATTTAGAGGAGTCTAGCGTGAGAGTCACAGAACCCGGAGAAGCGGTCCACCCTACGACTGATCTGGAACAAGCTCAAAAAAAACTGGTCGCCAATACAGCCAATCAAGATGATGACATTGACGATTTGGATGACGAGGACATAGCGGGCGAGGAGGAGGAGGAGGAGGAGGAAGAGGAGGACGACGACGGATTCAACGACGAGGAATGGAAAGAGGTAGAAGACGAGAAGGAGGACTCCGACGAGAAGGAAGACTCCGATGCGAAGGAAGACTCCGATGCGAAGGAAGACTCCGATGAGAAGGAGGACTCCGACGCCGAATGGGAGGACGAGGAGTGGGAAGACGACTGGGATGATGATGATACAGAAGAAGACGAGCAAGAAGAAAATGCCGCGGACGACTAGGCTCCGTCCATTTCGAATGGGAGACGAAGATGCTAGTTGTGATGCAGCACCAGGCGACGGCCGAACAGGTGGAGAAGGTCGTTGCAACGATTCATAAGATGGGGCTTGCGGCCCATCCGATGCCGGGGCCAACGCGGACTGCGATTGGAATTACCGGCAATTCCTCAACCGTAGATCCCAGAAGTCTCGAAGTTTTACCTGGCGTACGGGAACTTATTCGAGTCACCCAACCCTACAAGCTGGCCAGTCGGGAAATGCACCCGGAGGACAGTACCATCCAGGCCGGTGAGGCAAAAATCGGTCCCAAAAATTTTACAATCATCGCCGGACCCTGTAGCGTGGAAAGTGAAGAGAATGTTTTTCAAGTGGCCGAGTATCTGGTGAATCATGGTATCAAACTGCTGCGGGCCGGCGCATTCAAGCCCCGAACGAGCCCCTACAGTTTTCAAGGGATGGAACACGAGGGTCTCGAAATTTTAGCGCGGGCAAGAGAGAAAACCGGGATCGGCATTGTCACGGAAGTCATGGATACCGAGCAGGTACACGCGGTATCCCAGGCTGCCGATATGGTGCAGATCGGCACAAGAAACATGCAAAATTTTTCCCTGCTCAAGAAAGCTGCCAGCTGCGGTTGTCCCGTACTGCTGAAACGGGGCATGTCGGCGACACTCGATGAGTGGCTGATGGCGGCCGAGTACTTGCTGGTGGGAGGCAACCCGGATGTGGTGCTCTGTGAACGGGGTGTGCGGACTTTTACCGACCACACGCGTAATACGCTGGACCTATCGGTCGTACCACCGGTCAAGGAAAACTCGCATCTGCCAATCATGGTCGATCCCAGTCACGGCACGGGGCGACGAAAATACGTGCCGGCCATGGCTTTGGCAGGCTTGGCGGCTGGCGCCGATGGCTTGATGGTCGAAATCCATCCTGACCCGAGCAACGCATTGAGTGATGGTGCGCAAACTTTGGATTTTGAGCAATTTGATCGTCTGCTCGTGTCGCTCAAAGCGTTGGCGGAGCCACTAGGGCGCACGGTTACCTGATGTCCCATCGTGTAAACTGGCGTTTTCAGGAGAACCAACTCGAACCGCAGCTTTGGGAAGAAAGGCATCATGCCTGTTTCTGAGCCCAATCGCAAGCAGATTTTCGCACAGCTTGAATTTCTCTACGGCGATAACGCCGCAAGCATGCTTGAACAAATTGACCGACTGGTCGACCGGCAACCGATCCTCCCGCGAGCGGTCGAATCCGCCGCACTGTGGGACGAAAAGACCGTCGTCTTGATCACCTACGGCGACCAAGTCGAGGAAGCGAATGTTCCCGCCTTACAGACACTGCAAAATTTCCTCCTCGAACATGGGCTCCACGAAGTCCTCGACGCGATCCATCTGCTGCCTATTTTTCCCTACTCATCAGACGACGGATTTTCCGTGATCGACTATCGTCAGATCCGACCGGATTTGGGCGACTGGCAGGACGTCGAACTTTTGGGGGAGTCGTTCGATCTGGCAATCGACTTTGTCATGAATCATTGCTCACAAAAAAGCGCGTGGTTTCAAAATTACCTTCGTGGTGAAGCACCCTATGATACCTTCTTTATTGAAGTCGATCCGGCAGTCGATCTCTCTGCGGTCACTCGTCCACGGACCAGTCCGCTCTTGACTCCGGTGGAAACTTCCCGCGGAACGCGACATGTCTGGACTACCTTCAGTGCGGATCAGATCGACCTTAATTTTTCCTCCCCACAGTTGCTACTCGAGATACTCGATATTCTTCTACTCTACGTACAGCATGGTGCCCGAATTGTGCGACTCGATGCGATCGGATTTCTTTGGAAACAAATCGGGACCTCCTGCATGCATCTTCCTCAAACCCATGCGGTCGTGAAGCTGATGCGGCACCTGCTGGACGAAGTGGCCCCCCAAACCATCCTGCTTACGGAGACCAACGTCCCGCACAAGGAAAACGTGAGTTATTTCGGTCAGGGTGACGAGGCGCGTGCCGTTTATCAATTCAGCTTGGCCCCTTTGCTGTTGGATGCCTACCTCCACGAGGATGTCGGACCGCTTTGCGATTGGCTCTCCAAACTCGAATATCCTGGGAACGGCATGACCTTTTTTAACTTCACTGCGTCGCACGACGGGATTGGAGTGCGACCGCTAGAAGGGCTGATTTCGCAGCAGCGATTCGATGCGCTGATCGAAAGCATTCCGCAGCGCGGTGGGCTCGTCAGCTGGCGAGAAACGCCCAGTGGCGCTAAAAGTCCCTATGAGTTGAACATCGCTTTCTTTTCCGCCCTCGACTCCACGACTCCGTTAGCTCCCGAGTTGCATATCCGAAAATTTCTTTCCTCGCAGGCGTTTATACTTTCGTTGCGGGGTATCCCGGGCGTCTACTTTCATAGCCTCGTGGGAACGCTCAACGACACGGCGGGCGTGGAACGGACGGGACAAAATCGTGCGATCAACCGCCGTAAATTTAGTCTGCAAGAACTCAACGATCTGCTCAGCAACTCCGACTCAAAACAAGGAGCCGTTTTTGAGGGGTATCGCCGCTTACTCAGGATCCGCCGGGAGCAGCGGGCGTTTCATCCGGATGGCCCCCAAAAGATGATTCCCACGGGAGATGCCGCCACGATCGGATTTCTGCGGACAAGCCCCTGCGGAGCGGAATCGATTCTGGTGCTTGCAAATATGAGCCGTGAGCCGGTCGCAATTCGCGTACCCCAAGTCGACGGCAAAGTGCCCCAACGCAATTTACTCTCCGACAGGAAACCGCAAAACGAACAATACCTACTCGATGCCTTCGAGATTGCTTGGCTCTTATAAAACAGTGCTGCGAGGTTTCCCTTGAAAGATTCCCATCGAGGTCGGCACGATGCCCGCCGCATCTGGCAGGCAGGCATCGATGCGGTACGGGCAGATCGGCTGGTGCACGCTGCGCTGCGGTGCGAGGGGGACCTCCTCAGCCTGGGTAACCAGAGACGAGATCTCTCCCAGATCAACCGCATTGTGGTCGTTGGGGCAGGTAAGGGCGGAGCCAGTATGGCGGCGGCGATCGAGGATCTTCTCGGCCCCAAGCGCGTTGCCGAAAAAGTGAGCGGCTGGGTCAATGTACCGGCCAATTGCGTACGGCAACTTCAAAAAATCCATCTGCACGCGGCCAGACCGGCAGGCCTCAATGAACCGACCGCGGAGGGGGTCGAAGGTTCGGAAAAAATACTGGAAATGCTCGGCCAGCTTACTGCAGATGATCTCTGTCTGGTTCTAATTTCCGGTGGGGGCAGCGCCCTGCTCCCCGCACCCCAGCCGCCGATCACACTCGCCGATCTGCTCGCTGTGACCCGCTTGCGGATGCAAGCGGGGGCCACCATCAATGAATTGAACGCCGTGCGAAAATGTTTGTCCCGCATCAAAGGGGGCCAACTGGCCCAGGCAAGTCGCGCGGGGGCGCTGTGGGGGCTGATCGTCTCGGACGTCATCGGGGACCCGCTGGATGTGATCGCCTCCGGGCCGACCGTCCCCGATCCCACCAGCCGCAGTCAGGCAAAAAGCATTCTGCAGCGATTCAGCCGGACTCCCGGCGATGTGCCGGAGACCGTTTTTCACTACCTCGATCAGGGCGCCGAGAACGTCGAACCCAAAACACCTTTTCCAAATAATGTCTACAACACAATTATTGGCAACAACCAAACGGCACTCTCTGCGGCCACCACAGAAGCGAAACAACTCGGCTATCAGATAGTCTCGCTGGGCAGCGCCAATCAGCAGGAAGCAGACGCCGAAGGACGAGATTTAGCGGAACACTGCCTGAACATCCGGGCTGCGGGCGATACGGGGACCTGTCTCCTCAGCGGCGGAGAACCGGTGGTTCAGTTACCGGAGGAGCCGGGCAAAGGAGGCCGCAACCAACATCTGGTACTCGCTGCCCTCGATCGACTTTGGGAGGACGGCATGCAAAAGATCACGCTTCTCTCCGGGGGCAGCGATGGCGAAGACGGCCCCACCGACGCCGCTGGCGCATGGGCCAATGCGGGTCTGCTCAAGGCCGCTCGGAAACAGGGTCTGCAGCCGCGCGCGTATCTTGAGCCGCACAATGCCTATGTCTTTTTTGATCGCCTCGAGGGCCTGATCCGGACTGGGCCGACCCACACCAACGTGATGGACCTGAGGGTCGGAATCGTGGCAGGCTAAATCCAGCCTCCCCTTGCCCCTGGGAAAACTCCCCAGGCAGTCTGGTTCAAAGCAGGGGTCCGAGCAGTCTGGCTGTATTTTCAGTAAAGCGGACAATTTGCGAGCGGGTTTGCCACTGCTCCAAATCCATCGGATGCGATTGCGCGATGTACGATTGCTGCAACTGGCGTAGTTGGGAAGTAAATTCGCGGTTGTAGATTGCCAGTGTGATCTCAAAATTCAGGTGCAAACTGCGGGGATCGAGATTGAGTGAACCAAAAAGGCTGATCTCGTTGTCGATTGTGATCGACTTGGTATGCAGCAGACCTTCGTTGAAGAGCAGAACATGAATCCCCGCTTCCACCAGATCTCCCTTGAAGGCCCGACTGGCAAAACGGACCAATACCGAATCAACATGTGCTGGCACGATCAGGGTGACATTCACACCACGCCGCGCGGCAGATATCATTGCGGTAAGTAGTGCTTCATCGGGCACAAAATAGGGGGTGGTAAGAATCAGTTCGCGTCGTGCCGCGTAGATCGCCATCAGAATAATATCCTGAATCACTTCGTTGCGAACGGCCGGTCCGGAGGGAATCACCTGCACGGCCCACTCTCCCTCGGAATCGACGTGGTGGACATCGCCTGTCTCCTGCAACACGTCCACACCCTCGCCGGACTCTAGCTCCCAGTCCTCTAAAAAAGTGATCGCAAGTCCTTCCACCGCTGGCCCCCTGAGTCGCACCATCGCGTCCACCCACTGGCCGACTCCGGCATCCTGTTTGAAATACCGGGGGTCAATCAGATTCAGGCTCCCGGTGTAGGCGGTCTCGCCATCGATCACAATAATTTTTCGGTGCATCCGCAGATCAAAGCGGACAAACAACATTCGCATCAGGCCCGCAGGCAGGGCCGAATGCAAGCGGACTCCAGCCGCGCGAAGGCGCTCGGCCTGCTTTCCTTTCAAAAATTTCTTACTGCCTACATCATCTACAAGCAGACGACAAACCACACCCCGTTGGGATGCGCGGATCAAGGCCTCCGTCACCTCGTCGGCCCGACCGCCTGCAGACCAGATGTAAAATACCATGTGTACGGTCCGCTCGGCCGCATCAATATCGGCCAGAATCGAATCAAAGACTCCGCTCCATTGATCTAGCAGTTGCAACTTATTCCCAGGCACTGCGGGAATCTCCACGGCAGCCTCGGCAAGGCGAGCGAGCGGTTCCGACTCGATCCCAAGCGGTGCCCAATCGACGTGGTAGAGATCATGTTGTTCCTTGATCCATTCGACATAAGGGCCATGAATCTTGGTGGCCCATTTAACACGACGATTCCCCAGGCGAAGTTCTCCGAAGAGCAAGTAGAGGATCGCGCCCAAAAAAGGAAACACCAACACCACGCTGAGCCACGCCATCGTGACCCCCACGGGCCGACGCCGCATGATCACGCGAATGGAGAGCCCGCCACGGATCACAAAATCCATCACCAGGATAATCGCCGTCAGCCAACTGTAATGTTCCATAAAAAGACTCGGGGCCATATTGCAATGCCCGCCACAAACGTCTGGGTGGCAGGGGAAGGGCCGCATGCGTCGGAAAATCGAATTGTCTCTCGCACCATCCTCATTTTAGACTGCGGCCCCACACCCATCGTTGGATCCCGCAATCTCCTGACTTGCTACCAAACACGTCCCTCCTTGCCGGTCCCGCAAAGGGCAACCTCAAGGCCGAGTGCTGCCGCCATACTCGCCTTGGCAAACATTGCACGGTCCGCAGCGGACGCGCTGCGGGCATAGGCAACCTGGATATGGTTACTCTTGTGGCGGGCCATCATCTGATCGCGGCTTACCCCATAGGTCACTGCATGCATGATCGGCCACTGGGATGTGGTCGCCTGCCAGCGACGCTCGGTCTCTGCGAGCGGCAACTTCACCCCCCCGGCCCGGCCCAGGTCCATCTTCACGCGGCCCGCTTCCACGCCCACGCGGGACCCGCCAATCTCGCCCGGCTTGGAGATCCCTTTGATCGTACCCCCGCCGGAGGGAAAGAAGATGTTGGGCTGCCGTTCGCTGCTGGCCCCCTTCCAACCGCCGATCAGGTGCGCTGGAGGAACACTCCCACTGATTTCAAATACCCAGACATAATCCTCCACGGTGCCACTCTGATCCCAATCCCCCCAGCGCAAATCGTGCAGGGTATTTTCTACCGGTTGGCCCAGCGCGGTATGCACGCGATAGGTCATCAGTCCGTCCAACCCTGCGCACTCATCGACCTCATTAAAGTGCGGCAACGGTTCCCCGGCGTACAGTGTCCGTTTGCCATCTCGACTCTTGACTGGCGGGCGGTCTCGATTGTTGAGGGTCCCTTCGACCAGATCGCTGGCCGGCATTAAATCTTTGAGACCCTGCTGGTACTGGATACCGATCGTCTGGCAACCAAAATCATCGGCGATTCGAACCGCCGCGATGTACATCTTGCACTGAGCGAGGATTTGCGCATCGGTCAGATGGTCCTTGTGCCGCGGACCCGTGAGAAACTGCATCCCCTTGCGGTCCATCCAACTCCGCACCGCCCGCGCCTCACGGTCGCTCACCCGGGTCGACTCGTAGTACAGCGCCGACTGGCTGAGCCGTTCTTTGTAGACGCCCGTCGGGTTCAGCAGGTGGTCCGGGATGATGGCATTGAACATCCCCATGCAGCCTTCGTCAAAGACGCCCATGATCGCTTTGTCGCGCTTCAGTTCCGCAGCCAGTTTTTCACCCACTCGGCGGGCGGCGGCGGGCAGCTTCGCACGGCGCAGGGAGCGGACGTGGCGGGTCGGGTGGGAGCAGACGCCGGTCTCGAGCCACTTTTTCAGCGCGGTGGTGAACTTCCGCGCAGCGAAATCCTCGCCCCAGAGGGTCGAGTAGGGCACGTCCGCCTTGGTGAGCGAGCCGTTGAGGTTGAGCATCCCCACCAATCCAGGCCAGGTACCCGACCAATTGGCGACCGTCAGGATGGGTCCTTGGTGGGAAATCAAGCCGTGCAATAGATGGTGCGAATACTGCCAGACCGCCTCGGCAACGATGAGTTTCATCGTCGGATCGATCCCGGAAAAAACCTGCATGCCCTCTTTTTGCGAGCTGATGAAGCCGTGTTTTTCTTTTTTCTTGTAGGGGTGCGCTCGTACGAGTTCAAAGCCCGCGGCCGCCACACTGCGGGCCAGGGATTCTTCGATTTCATTCTGGGCCGCCCAACAGTTCTGGTTGGCCGAAAGTCGCAGATCGCCATTGGCGACCAGCAGCACCCGGCGTTTCTTCGCCGCTGTAGAAAGGCGACCGTTAGGGGCAGCATATTTTATCATCGCTGAGAATTCTCTCGCTTGCGTTTAAAGAAACAAATCCGGCAACAAATCCGAACCGGGTGTGACCGCATAGGATGAAAAATCGGTCACCCCTTCTGCCGCGAGTACCTCTTCATCCACAAAAAAATTGCCGCTGCACTCCGCCGCAGGCCGAGTGAGGATGGCGTGGGCCGCATCGGCGACAATCTCCGCTTTCCGGCAGCGGGCAATGGCCTCCTCGCCGCCGAGCAGGTTGCGAACCGCCGCAGTGGCAATTGCCGTACGCGGCCAGAGTGCGTTGACCGCAACCCCCCGATCTGCAAATTCGGCGGCCATCCCCACCACACACATGCTCATTCCGTATTTGGCTATCGTATAGGCTGCATGGCCGCCCAACCAGCCGGGCTCCATGTTGAGCGGTGGGGCAAGG
>JAUWIQ010000361.1 GCA_030605285.1 Planctomycetota bacterium | reverse complement strand
CGCGGCAAGCGACGAGGCGGCCGAGGCCCCGGCGCGCCCGCTGCCGATTACCAGGATCCGATAGTGGGGGCGATTCCGGGGGCCCACCAGCCGGATGTGCTCCAGATGGGAGGTCCATTTCTCTTCGATCGGGCCGGCTGGGATTTTGGCGTCAAGATCCATGCGTTATTTTCCCCCTCCCGACAGGTGTGCCGCCATCTCTGCCGTCGGCGGAGGCGGCATTTCGCCGAGAAAGAACAGAACCGGTACGGATGAAAAACCGACAAACAGGGCAATCGCACTGGCAGTTGCCAATATGCGAAAAGCCCGGTTGCGATCAGGATTGTCCAAACCAAGAGTTTGAAACAGGCTCCAGATGCCATGGTTCACATGCAACGCCAACGCGGCCATCGCAACCACATAAATGAGAACGAAGAACCATTTCTGGAACGCATAATAAAGATTGGAGTAAACCTCTTCCTGCTCGAAGCGGGTGACACCGATCACACCGAAGGTAAACTGCAACAAGTGAAACACTAAGAACGCCAGTAAAAGGAAGCCGCTCACCAGCATCAGACGGGCCGGCACGCTCGATTCGTTGTACTGATGGCGCGCGTATTGGGTATCTCGCGCGTTGCGATTCCGGGCGGCAAGTTGGAGGACGGTCACGACATGCAGGATCAAGGCAATCAGTAGGACGATCCGCACGCACCAAAGGATGAAGCTATAGGGGACAAGCGGCTCACCCATGGTCCGCAAAAAAGCAGCGTAGACATCGATATGGGGTTCGCCTGTGGCAACATTTCCCGTAAATACCTTGAGGTTGCCGAGCATGTGCAGCAGCACAAATCCGTAGAAGAGGATCCCCGTGACGGCGACAACCGCCTTTTTTCCAAGTGTCGTGCTGTAAAGTGCCGTCAAGCGCCTCATACTGGCTCACTCGCAGGTTTGCGACCCGAATGTCTCCCATCTCTATTTTAGCATCCGAGGAAACCCTGGAAGCCGAAATTTCTGCCCTGGGGATTTTTTATAGTCGATCCGTGGGCCAGCGCTAAGGGTAAGACCATTAGCTCGCTGCCGTGGCTTCTTCGGCTGCGGTTGCCCTGCCACTCAAGCGGCGGGCGATCGTGGAGGTAGTAAGGCCTTGCAGGAGCATCGAGAGCAAGACAATCGTAAATGCCCCGACAATGAACGAATCGCGAAGGCCCCCACTTCCCAGCCCTTCGGGACTCCGAAACGCCAGGGCGATGGCGATCCCGCCCCGCAGGCCGCACCAGGTGAGCAGTCCGAGATCGAGATGCGTGAGTCCACGGCGGAAAATGGCTTTGGGAAAAAAGGTCCACGGCAGAAATAGGCTCAGATAGCGGGCAAGTAGGAGCAGAGGGAAGCAGATAATTGCAGCGAGTACCATGCTCCAATGGACCTTGTCAGCAACGACCAGCAGTTCCAGGCCGATTAACAAAAAGAGGATGCCGTTCATGGCATTGTCGGCAAACCGCCAGAACATGACCAAGGGGTGTTGCTCGCTGGCTTCCACATAGACGCGGGAACGCGCTACCACGATTCCGGCCACAACCATCGCCAAAGGAGACGAGGCATTGATGAGCGGAGCGTTGGCAAGCACGGAACCGCCCAGTACCACTCCCACGGTGACCAGTACCTGAGTGCTGTGACCACGACAGGTGTTGAGCATGTAGTTGCCGAGAAATCCTCCAGCGAGCCCGATCAGCAGGCCGCCGATAATTTCTTTTCCCAGGTCCCAGGCTGCCGTCGCTGCGGTTACCTCCTGACCGGTCGCAACGAAGACCAGGACGGTGAGGAAAAGCACAATGCTCACCGCATCGTTGAAGAGCGACTCCCCGGCGATCAGCGTCCTCAGGTGCCGTGGTAAAACGGTGTGCCGCGTGGTGCTGAGTACCGCGGCCGCATCGGTCGAGGCCATCATCGTGGCAAACAGAATGGCTGCCGGAAATGAGATGCCGATATTCGGACCGATGTGCCGGTCGAGCAGGTTCAGGACCAGCCAGATCAGCGTTCCCCAGATGCCGACAAAAATGACCACACCAATCGTGGAGAGATACGCAATTCCCAGTCCGCTTTTTTTAAGACTACCCAGATCGATCTGCATCGCTGCCGCAAAGAGAATGAAGGGGAGCAACAGATTGAGTACGATCTGACTGAAGTTGTAATGCTGTTGGGTGTAGGTTGCGATGTTGAACTGGCCGATATCGGCCCAGTCGATCACCAGGGCAATCCCGGCGAATACAAGTCCCGCCAACATCGTGCCAATGGCCCGCGGCAGATGAACAAAACGTTCGTTGGTCCAGGCAGCCACTGCGGTCAGGACCAAGACAAGTGCTACTGCGGTTTCCAAGGAGAGGAATGTGGATTCATTTTCCGGCATGACCGGTACCTTTCCGCAAACCTATTTTGTTTGCCGCGAGGGCACTCACTCGTGGAGGGCGACAGGGGTTTGCCCTGCTGTCGTGATCTCGACTGCCACGTAGGTAACCAGGGCTCGGGTAAGTTCCGCAGGGGTGCCATCCCGAACGGCCTCTACGACCACCTCGACGGTAATCGAAGTCCTTCCCACGCGCACAACGCGGGTTACGAAGCTGCCCACATCGCCAACATGGACCGGCTTGAGGAACTCGATGCGGTCCATTGCGACGCTGACCAGAGGTTTTTCACGACCGCCAGCCAACACCAGGGCAGCGTGGGCACCGATTGCGCCCGCTTGATCAATGGAACTGAGGATTACCCCACCGAAAATCGTCCCATGTTGGTTGGTGTCTCGAGGCATCATCAATGCCTTGAGTGCCAGATGGGGTTCCGTCGGCAGATGGATCATGGGAGCAGGTTCCTACCCCGAGCGGAGTGTCTCTCCCTTCACGGTAAGCAAACACTGCCGAGAGTGTTTGCGACTAATTTTCTTTTTCCGTGGTACCCTCGTCGGGATCGACATTCACGTTGGTTCCCGGAGCTTCGATTTCGAGACCCTTGTCGCCACCGATATCCACATTGACTCCAGGGGCGTTAATGTGCAATCCACCATCGTCTTGTTTTTTGGGCGCCTCCTTGGCATTGCAACCGGCGATTACGAAGAGGGCCAGCCCTGCGCACAACAGCTTGATCACGGACATCGCATGTCTCCTTCATTATGGTCTGTTCTTTTTGGCGACCGCCATCTTCATGTTCCGTGCCGCAGGCAGGCAGGCCGCCGGAAGGACGGTTCCAGTCGACGCATAGCCTAACGCAAGAGTGGGCCGCTGGGCAGGGCCGCTGCGGCACGGAATGGCGGGTTTCGGCGGCGTGGGATTTGCCGCTTTCGCAGTAAAACGCAGGACTCCGGCCCTATTGTCGAGGTGAATCCCGCAGCGTCTCGGATTGGTCGCTGGCTGAGGTTGG
>JAUWIQ010000200.1 GCA_030605285.1 Planctomycetota bacterium | reverse complement strand
TGCTGTCGTTGCCACGTTGGCTCTCTCCGGGTGCAATGCCCAACAGGACACCGAGTCTTCCGATTCGAAACCGCCGGTACCGCTTCATATAGAAGCACCGGGTGTCGACGTCGAGGTGGGCGGAGGTGAAGGCGTTCAGGTAAATGCCCCGAGCACGGATGTTGAATTAAAAAAAGAATCGGAATAGATCCGGCAAACGTTGCATGGATTGCATGGATTGATATCCGGATCCTATCGGAAGGCAAACGCTGTGCACCCTGTTTCCGAGGAACCATACCTCGCTCTGAAGGCACTGATGATGCCGAGGGATACGAACGCCCACGGGACCATCTTCGGTGGGGTTATTCTCAGTTACATCGATCAGGCGTGCGCCATTGGACCGCGGCACGTACTTCACACCGCAGGGTATCCTGAAAAGCCACTGGTGAGTGTAGCAATCGATCGGGTGGAATTTCACAAACCGATCCATGTCGGTGAGGTCGTCAGTTTTGTCACTCGGGTCATCAAAACAGGAAATACCTCGCTCACGGTCGAGGTGGTCGTGCAGGCTGATCGCGGAGGAGAAGCGATCGAAATGACCCGGGGATTGGTGACCTATGTTGCGGTCCAACTTGGCCCGGAAGGGCATACCCCCCTTCCGCTCAATGCCTGAGCAATCCGGTGCTTTCACTCCGCGAGAACAGGGTATCGGCTGTTCGGGCTTACCGTTTACTCCGTAATGGGCTATAAAATCACGGTGGAAACTGGCATACGCTGGCGAACGTATTAAAGAGAGGCCACTTCCAGGAAAGACCAGAATGCAGCGGTTGACAGCACTTTATCAGACCACACTGGGCAAAAAGATGGTGGTCGCGATCTCGGGATTGATTCTTTATGGATTTGTCCTGGGGCACATGCTGGGAAACCTGAAGGTATTCACCGGAAGCGACGCTGCGGGTGCGCCCCACATTGATATCTATGCTCACTTTCTCCGGACGATGGGCGAACCGCTGGTTCCGTACAGCTTTTTGCTTTGGATCGCACGGGTCATCCTTCTCGTCGCACTCGTGCTCCACGTCTATACGGTGATCGTGCTTGCCCAGCGAAATCATGCGGCTCGGCAGCAGGATTATTCCCAGCATCGCTATTCGCAAGCGAGCAGCCCGGCCCGTTGGATGATGGTGAGTGGTTTTTTACTACTGCTCTTCGTCATCTTTCATCTGCTGCAATTTACGTTTGGAAAAATCAGCGGCGCGCCATTTGTCGAAGGAAAGGTCTACGCCAATCTTTATTATGCTTTTCAAAAATGGTTTTTTGCAGCGCTGTATGTCGTCGCGATGGCTGCACTGGCATTGCACATCAATCACGGTGTTTGGAGTTTATTCCAAACGCTCGGCATAGATAATCCCGATCGCAATCGGAGTTTTCGCCTGCTTGCCACATTAAGTTCTATCGCACTCTTCATCGGCTTTGCCTCGGTCCCGGTATTGTTTTATTTGGGACTCATGCCGGTGCCCGCAACAGGCCTAGCGACACAACTTTCCGAAGGAGGCATGTAGCAGATGGAATTTGATGCCAAAATTCCTGCCGGCCCCATTGAAGACAAATGGACGAGTCATCTTGAAAAGGTGCGACTCGTTGGCCCGCGCAATCGACCACAATACAAAATCATCGTCGTTGGTTCGGGACTTTCCGGATCCTCAGCGGCATCTTCACTTGCCGCGATGGGCTACGATGTACACTGCTACTGCTTTCAAGATAGTCCGCGTCGCGCCCACAGTATTGCCGCACAGGGGGGTATCAACGCCGCCAAAAATTATCGCAATGACGGCGACAGCGTGTTCCGCTTGTTCATGGACACGCAAAAAGGTGGGGACTTCCGCGCCCGAGAAGCGAATGTCTACCGGTTGGCCGAGTGCAGCACGGGGATCATCGATCAAGCGGTAGCACAGGGTGTACCTTTTGCCCGCGAGTATGGCGGGATGCTCGCCAACCGTTCGTTCGGTGGCGTACTGGTGCAGCGGACCTTTTACTGCCGCGGCGAGACTGGGCAACAATTGCTCTTGGGGGCCAATTCATCGCTTGCCGAGCAGATCAGCAACGGTGCGGTCAAGATGCATACGCGGGCGGAGGTCATGGATTTTGTGGTTGCCGATGGTCGGACGCGAGGCATCGTCTATCGCGACCTGGTAACCGGAGAGGTCCGGAGCGAGGCAGCCGATGCCGTCGTGCTTGCAACCGGCGGCTACTGCAACGTTTATTTCCTGTCGACCAATGCCAAAGGCTGCAATGTGACCGCGATCTGGCGGGCCTACCGGCGCGGTGCGGCAATGGCCAATCCGAACTTTGTTCAGATTCATCCGACCTGTATCCCCGCCGCGGGTGACCATCAGGCAAAACTCACGCTGATGAGCGAATCGCTGCGAAACGATGGGCGGATTTGGGTTCCAAAAAATGGTGGCGACCAGCGAAGACCGAGCGAGATTCCTGAAGCAGATCGCTACTATTATCTCGAAGAACGCTATCCGCGGTTTGGCAATTTAGTGCCGCGCGATGTTGCAGCGCGGAACGCCAAAGATGTCTGCGACGGCGGCATGGGAGTCGGCGCGACAGGCTATGGGGTTTATCTCGACTTCCGTGATGCCATCCGCGATCAGGGACAAAAGTCGGTGAATGCAAAATATGCGAATTTGTTTGAAATGTACGAACGGATCACGGATGAAGATCCGAAAAAGACGCCGATGCGTATCTACCCGGCACCGCACTATACGATGGGTGGGCTCTGGGTCGATTACAACTTAATGACCACCGTGCCCGGCCTGTTTGCAGTCGGTGAAGCAAACTTTTCTGACCATGGCGCCAATCGACTCGGTGCAAGTTCCCTCATGCAGTGTCTGGCAGACGGTTATTTTGTCCTGCCGGCAACAATCGGGGATTACCTCAGTCGCCATCCCCATGGAGAGATGTCTTCTGCGGATCAGCGCTTCAAAGACGTGGAACAGGATGTGCAAGGACGCCTGGCAAAACTCATGTCGGTGCGCGGAAAAAGATCGGCATCCTCCCTGCATCGGGAACTCGGCAAACTGATGATGGATCAGTGTGGGATTTCGAGAAATCAGAAGGGACTGGGAGATGCAATCAAGAAAATCCCGCAGATGAAAGAGGAATTCTGGAAGAACCTTTCGGTGCCTGGAAGTGACAACCAGGTCAATCAGGCGCTGGAACATGCGGGCAGGCTTAGCGATTTTTATGAGTTTGCCGAATTAATGTGCCGCGATGCTCTGCATCGCGATGAATCGTGCGGCTGTCACTTTCGAGAGGAACACCAGACTCCCGAAGGGGAAGCACTGCGGGATGACGAGAAGTTTGCCAACGTCTCCGCCTGGCAATACCGCGGCGAAGACAGCGATGCGGAACTGTACCAGGAGCCGCTTGAATTTGAGGCCGCTCCACTCGCTCAGAGGAATTATAAAACATGAAATTGCACCTCCGTATTTGGCGACAAAAGAACGGCCAAAGTAAAGGGCAGTTCGATGCGTATGATCTTGATGGAGTGCGCGACGATATGTCGTTTCTCGAAATGCTCGATGTCCTCAACGAGCAACTGATCGATGGCGGAAATGAACCCGTTGCTTTTGATTCGGATTGTCGGGAAGGCGTTTGTGGAATGTGTTCGTTGGTGATCAACGGCAAAGCGCACGGACCGCTCGCCGGGACAACGACCTGCCAACTCTACATGCGACACTTCCAAGATGGAGACTGCATCACCATTGAACCCTGGCGGTCCTCTGCATTTCCGGTCCTCCGCGACCTGATCGTGGATCGATCGGCCTTCGACCGGATCATGCAAGCCGGGGGCTACGTAACACTCCATTCGGGCCCCAAACCCGAACCCAATTCCATCCCAATCGAACCGGCGATTTCCGAACAGGCACTCGATGCAGCTACCTGCATCGGTTGCGGCGCGTGCGTGGCGGCCTGTCCGAATGGTTCGGCCATGCTCTACACGGCGGCCAAAGTCTCTCATCTCGGTTTACTGCCACAGGGCCAACCGGAGCGTTACGCAAGAGTCCAATCGATGGTCGACCAGATGGATGAAGAAGGATTTGGTGCCTGCCGCAACTACGCCGAATGCGAGGCGCAGTGCCCGAAAGAAATCAGCATCAATTTTATTTCCCAGATGAATCGGGATTATCTCAAAGCGATGCTCCGCGAACCGGTCGATCGTCGTAGCAAAATGAACTCGCAGTAAGCAAAAAGGCAGACCCTCGTGCAGTGGTGACGCCTCAAGGCTCTCCACGGAGAAACGCTGGTGGCAAGACTCTCACGGCAGGAAGTCGCTTGGGCCCTTTATGATTGGGCGGCTAGTGCTTACGCGCTTTGTATTCTCGCCGGCTTTTTCCCCATCTTCTTTCAGAGCTATTGGGCTGAAGCAATGCCCGCAGCGCAGGAAACATTTTGGTACGGCATCCTGGTGGCCGTAGCGAGTCTTGCCGGTGCGATCCTGGCCCCATTTATCGGCACGCTCGCGGATACGGGCCGCAGTCGAAAAAAATGGCTCGTGGTCTTTGCACTCCTCGGGATGTGCTGTACCTGCGGATTGATTTTTGTCGGCCGCAATAACTGGCCACTCGCCGGAGGTATCTTCAGCCTCGGCACTGTAGGGTATTACGGGGCGTTTATTGCCTACAACTCGCTGCTCCCTGTGGTCAGCCCCCCTAAAAATCGCCACTTCGTCTCGGGACTCGGTTTTGCGATGGGCTATCTCGGCGGCGTCCTGCTCTTTGGAGCCAGCATCGTTTTGGTAAAAAATTATGCTGCGTTTGGTCTAGCGAGCGAAACGGCCGCGGTACACATCTCTTTTCTTGCCGCCGCTCTGTGGTGGCTACTCTTTACACTGCCGCTGTTACTTGTGGTCCAGGAACCGGTCAAAGACGTCCCGCCAAC
>JAUWIQ010000209.1 GCA_030605285.1 Planctomycetota bacterium | reverse complement strand
GCCGAATCGATGTTTTGGTGAACGCCGTTGGTAAGTCCCTGCGGGGACGAGCTGTCGATGCGGAGGTGGAAGAATTTCGCGAAGCACTGGAAATCAACTTTCTCGGTCTGGTCCAGTGTACCCGAGCTGCGTTGCCACACTTGATCAGGCAGAAGGGTTCGATCGTGAATATCGCCTCGTTAGCAGGTAAGACGGCTGCCCTCCACATGGGAGCCTATCCGGCCAGTAAATTTCCACTCGTTGCTTACTCTCAGCAATTGCGACTGGAACTCGAAGATGTACATACGCTGCTCGTCTGCCCGGGGCCGATTCGTCGTGACGATGCCGGGCACCGTTACGATGCAACGGCCACAGGGCTACCCCCTGCCGCTGCTCGTCCGGGTGGTGGAGTCCACTTGTCGATGATTGATCCCGACTGGCTGGCGCGGAAAATCGTGCAGGCCCTCGAACGGCGGCGGGCGGAACTCGTGGTGCCTGCGAAGGCTCGTCTGTTGTTCGCAGTCAGCCAGATTTTCCCAAGGCTGGGGGATTGGTTGTTGCGTCGGATGAGCCGATAGCAACGGGTCCCTGCGGTTGGTTGCGAAACCCATTTTTATCTGGCACGATACACGCTTGCTCGTGATGGCCTGTTGTGGGCCGCTGGAAATACTCGTTACTCTTATCCAAAAGAAAGCCATGACCGCATTTCCTGAAGTAGAAAAAATCTGTTACGAAGGCCCCGATTCCACGAACCCGCTGGCATTTCGCCATTACAACGCGGAAGAAATAGTGGAGGGGCGTCCGATGCGGGATCACTTGCGGTTCAGTGTGGTCTATTGGCATACGTTCCGGGGTACCGGTGCAGATCCGTTTGGGCCGGGTTGCGCTGAGCGGCCATGGATGCTCGTAGACGGAACCGTGGCCGATGCGATTGCCCGGGCACGCATGGCTTTTGAGTTCATTGAGAAACTCGGTGCGCCTTACTACGCCTTCCATGATCGCGATGTTGCACCCGAAGGGGATACCCTGCGGGAATCCAACCAGAATCTTGATGCGGTGGCAAAGGTTCTTGCAGAGGAGCAGGCCCGTACCGGGATCAAACTCCTCTGGGGGACCGCCAATCTGTTCAGCAATAAGCGTTATGTCCACGGCGCAGCTACGAGTCCGAATGCCGATGCCTTTGCGTTCGCAGCTGCCCAGGTGAAAAAAGCACTGGAGATTACGAAGCAACTGGGGGGCGAGGGCTACACGTTCTGGGGAGGCCGAGAAGGTTATCAGAATCTATGGAATACCGACATGAAAAGGGAGCTGGACCACTTGGCAAGGCTTTTGCACATGGCGGTCAACTACGCAAGGGAAATCGGATTTACGGGGCAGTTTTATATTGAGCCCAAACCGAAGGAACCGACCAAGCATCAATACGATTCCGATACCGCCGCCTGTTTAAATTTTCTCAGAGCTTACGGTCTGCAGGACCACCTGAAATTGAATCTCGAGACAAATCACGCAACCCTGGCAGGCCACACGATGATGCACGAAATGGATGCTGCCGGGAGTCAGGGAATGTTGGGTTCGATCGATGCCAATACCGGTGACGAGCTTCTCGGCTGGGATACCGACCAATTTCCAACCAATATCTACCTCACCACACAGTGTATGCTGATGTTGCTTAAATACGGTGGATTCAAAACAGGCGGTGTTAATTTTGATGCGAAGGTGAGGCGAGAAAGTTTTGAACCGATGGATCTGTTTCATGCCCATATTGGGGGCATGGATTCGTTTGCCGCGGGTTTAAAAATTGCGGCCGCCATCCGCGCCGACGGGGAACTTGCCCGATTGCTTGAGGAGAGATATGCAAGTTGGGACACGGGTATCGGGACGGAAATCGAAGCGGGCAAACACGATTTTGCATCACTCGAGTCCTACATGCTGGAAAAGGGAGAGATTGCGGCCAATGTTAGTGGCGGGCAGGAGATGCTGGAAAATTTGATCAACCGGTATCTCTATTGAATGCCAACGCAATCTTAGCCTGCTGAGCTAGTCGGGCCAATTCAAAAGCGGAAGCGGAGCCCTCGAGACCGTAAATCCCGGGTCAGTTGCGCGGTGTCATGGTACAGAACCGCATCGATACCACATTCTTTCGCACCATGAATATTTGGCTCAAGATCGTCCGTGTAAAAAATATTCTCGGCAGGGAACCCAGTCGCTTGGATTGCCACCGAGTAGATCTCAGCGGCCGGTTTCATAGTGCCCACTTCATAGCTGAGTACAAACTGTTCAAAGCAGTCCCGTAGCAGGGCATAGCGAGCCTGACAGAATTCCCAATGACTTTTGGAGGTATTGGAGAGGATACCCAGGCGATAGCCGCAGCGGTAAAGATCGACAATCAGGGGCACAATCGAAGCATTGAGTTCAAATATATCGCTCCCTGCAAGTTCGAGGGTCTTAAAATCGCAATCGCAGCCTGCTGCGGCACAAAGTGCTTGATGCGCTTCTTCCGGGCTGATCTGGCCAGTTTCACAGCGGTGCATGAGATTATCTTGATCGATAATCTGGCCGATCCGCTCGACCGAAACTCCCAGAATATCCGCCATCTGCCGGTATTGTCGGGGGCGGCTGAAGTTGAGAACGACGTTGCCCAGATCAAAATAGATAAATTGTGGCGTGACCATCTTGGTTTTGCATTCTGTTTCTTGAGAACCTTTTGTCGTCGGCCAATTCCATTGAGGTGTGGCCATCTATTATGATTGGGGGAGGCGATCCACGTCCTTGTGCCCGTCAGGATGTTTTCCAATGGTCATGCCACAGATATATTATTGCTGCGGCATTGCGATAAACTTAGAAGGCAAAATGCCCCCACGCAAGCCAGCTTGATTTTCATAAGTTGTGTCGCAGTGTTCAAAAAGGGATCGATATGAAAGACCTTCAGGGGCTCAATAGATATAGTCGCCGGATCACCCAGCCCAAAAGCCAGGGTGCCTCGCAGGCGATGCTTTATGGAACGGGTCTGTCCGATGCCGATATGGACAAACCGCAGGTCGGCATCGCCAGTGTCTGGTATGAAGGAAATACCTGCAATATGCACCTTGATCGACTCGCGGTGAAGGTTAAGCAGGGAGTTGAGGCAGCGGGAATGGTAGGAATGCGTTGCAATACCATCGGGGGGAGCGATGGTATCTCAATGGGGACCGAGGGAATGAGTTATTCCTTACAGTCTCGAGACCTGATCGCCGACTCGGTTGAAACCGTAATGCAAGCACAATGGTACGATGCCAATGTCTCATTGCCAGGCTGCGATAAAAACATGCCGGGGTGTCTGATCGCGATGGCTCGAGTGAACCGTCCGTCCCTGATGGTCTATGGAGGTACCATCCGAGCCGGCCATTGGGAGGATGAAAAGCTCGATATCGTTTCGGCGTTTCAGTGCTATGGTGAATTTCTCGCCGGAAATCGGAGCGAGGAGGAACGCCAGGAAGTCGTGCGACACAGTTGTCCTGGGGCCGGTGCGTGTGGTGGCATGTACACGGCCAACACGATGGCCAGCGCCATTGAGGCGCTTGGCATGACACTGCCTTACAGTGCCTCCATACCCGCCGAAGACCCTCAAAAACTTGAAGAGTGCGTTGCGGCGGGTGCCGCGGTCCTGAATCTTCTCAAAAACGATCTCAAGCCTTGCGATATCATGACCCGTGCGGCGTTTGAAAATGCGATGGTGGTCGTAATGGCCCTCGGCGGTTCGACGAATGCCGTTCTACACCTGATTGCCATGGCCCGCGCCGCCAATGTGGATTTGACGATTGACGATTTTCAACGGGTCAGTGATCGGGTCCCTTTTTTGGCCGACCTCAAACCGAGCGGTCGTTATGTCCAGGAAGATTTGCATCGAGTCGGTGGGCTGCCGGCCGTGATGCGCTATCTCTTGGAGCAGGGCCGTTTAAATTGTGATTGCTTGACAGTTACCGGGCAATCGCTTGCGGACAATGTCGCGCAGGTTCCACCGCTAACCCCGGGCCAGGATGTGGTGCACTCGCTGGAGAAACCAATTAAGACAACGGGTCACATTCAAATTCTCCGGGGCAATCTGGCTCCGGAGGGTGCCGTGGCTAAGATCACGGGCAAGGAAGGCCTTGCGTTTACAGGTCCCGCAAAAATTTATGATAGTGAAGAAGCAATGCTTTCCGCGTTGGAAAAAAAAGAGATCGTGAAAGGGGATGTGGTCGTGATCCGTTACGAGGGCCCCAAGGGGGGGCCTGGAATGCCGGAAATGCTGACTCCAACATCCGCAATCGTGGGTGCGGGTCTGGGAGCAGAGGTAGCCTTGTTGACGGATGGGCGTTTTTCCGGCGGTTCCCACGGTTTCCTTGTCGGTCATGTGACACCCGAAGCACAGGTTGGTGGTCCGATCGCGTTATTGGAGGAGGGTGATCGAATCGCAATCGATACCGACAAGAATACTTTAACTGTAGATCTTTCTGAGGATGAATTGGCAAATCGTCGGCAGAGTTGGGTCGCCCCCTCGTTGAAAGTGACCCGCGGCACCCTGCATAAATACATTAAACTTGTCCAATCGGCATCGGAGGGTTGCGTGACGTATGAGTAGATTGATAGATCCTGGCGCCGCTCGGGAAGTGCCATTTTTTTCTTAAGAAGGTCGTGGATGTCATTCGGCAGTCGCCTTGTGTTTTGCTCCAAGTTGTCATTAGAATGTGCCCGTTTGTATTTTTAGAGCCACTTGTGGATGTTGTCACGACTGCGTGGTTGTAAGGCGTGGTTGTAAGGCGAACCACAATCTAGTTAGCACCCCAACATTGGGTGCGATGGGGGT
>JAUWIQ010000446.1 GCA_030605285.1 Planctomycetota bacterium | reverse complement strand
TAAAAAATGCGCCAAGTGGCCCAATCGCGACATAGGGAATGCGAGCGAGTGCCCCGGCGGCGGGGCTCAGCGCGCCGAGTTCCGCATAGATCATCGCCAGTACCAGGGCCATCAGGCAGCCGATGACCCACGACACGATTGCCGCTGGACCGGCAATTTGGACCGCGTAGAGTGAAGCAAAAAGCCAACCCGAACCGATGATCCCGGTCAGTCCGGTAAAGAGCATTCCCCAAGTGCCAATATGGCGTGCCAAGCCGGGGGAGGATTTTTCTACCGTGGTGGGAGATCGATCTGTCATCGGCAGAGAACCTGTCTGCCTTATGCGGGCAGCACAAAACCCTCGATCGCGTGGCCCAGATCCTCAAAAAACCGGGACGCTCCCACCCCATTGACCACGCGGTGGTCGAAGGTGAGTGTGGTGGTCGCGATGCGGGTGAAACGAAACCCTTCTCCATCCGGGACCGCGTGGTCGTAGATGCAGCCGAGGGTGATGGTACCCATCGCCGGGGGCACCACGGCGGCGATCCCGGCACGCATCCCGATCGAACCGATGTTGGAGAAACTCACGGTAGTCGCAGCCGTCGCCTGATCCTCACCGCGGCGGGCCAATTCACCCTGGCGAGATACTGTGGCAGTAAAATCCTGCCAACTGAGCGTGTCGGCATTTTCGACCACCGCCGTGAGTAAAACATCTTCAGGCAGTGCGACCGCGATCCCGAGATTTACATGATCGAACGTCCGTTGGGTACGACCTTCATCGATCAAGGTGCTGCGAAATCCCGCATGCTTCTGCATGGTGCGGGTGATGCACCAGAGGACCATCATCAGCCCGCTGGGGGCCACATCGCCCATGGTTTCTTTGAGTTGCCGACGAGCGGTTTCAATTGCGGTAAAATCTAAGTCGAGCGAAATCACCACCGGCACGCAAATTTGGATGCCCCGCACAAGGCGGTAGTTGAGTCGCAGTTGTTCTTTGGAGACGGGCGAATCGGTGTGGGGCGCCGCATCGCCACTCGTGGTGTCGGTGCCGCTGCCGCTGCCACCACTTGCGAGCCAGATCTCCACATCTTCGGGCGTGAGTTTTCCGCCGCTGGCCGGGATTTGGTCGGCCACATCCTGCAGGCCCTTTTCGCGCAGATATCTCCGTGTCCGTGGTGGTATCGCCCGGTTGCTGCCGCCGCTGCTCCGGGTCGCCGCCGGTCGCGCGGGTTGGGCTGCTGATTTTGCCGTTTCAGTCGCCATGCTTTCCGGTGGCCCGTGCCCGGCGGCCATCTCCTCAACCCCCTCGGCCACTTCCATGTGGGCGATCGGGGCACCGATCTTCTGCACGGTTCCCTCTTCCACCAGCCATTCGGTGAGTTGTCCGTCGTAGGGCGACTCGACGTCGATCGTGCCCTTGTCGGTCTCCATGGCATAGAGCGGTTCGTCGCGGCGGATTGAGTCGCCCGCGGCCTTGAAGAACTCGATCAGCAGCGATTCCTGTAGGCCTTCACCGAGTTGCGGGATGCGAACGGAGACGATCGGCATGGTATTACTGTGGGCTAAAAAAAAACGGGGCTGCGTTTGGCTGTTGCACTATAGCCTTGGTCTGCAACGGAGGGCAAGGTCGCGATACCAGACAACCATTACTGCACGATTGCCGATGTTTTAATCTTCCATCGTCAGGCGCAGGCTTTCGATCACTTGGGCAGTGGAGGGCAGTGCCGCGTATTCGTAGATCGGATTGAAGCCAACATGCACGTCCGGCCGAGAGACCAGTTGGGGCGGGCTCATGAAGGTACCCCAGGAATCCGGGTTGCTGACCATGTCGGCGAGAATCTTCTGGCCGAAACTGCAGCTTTCGGCATCTTCCTGGATCACGACGAGACGGCCTGTCTTCTCCAGCGAGTTGCGGACCAGTTCTCGGTCCCAGGGAACGAGCGACCGCAGGTCGATGATTTCCACCGACATCTCATCGCGGAGTTGGTCGGACGCTTCGTACGCCAGTTCGATACAGTTGCCCCAGGTCACGATCGTAACATCATTTCCCTCCTGCCGAATGATTCCTTTGCCAAAGGGAACCGGTTCGATCGTCGGTTCCGAGACTTCAAACTGCTTGCGGAAGCGGTGTTTGGGGATCAGGAAAATGGTCGGATCCTCTGCGTGCAGGGCGGTCCACATCAGAGCCGCGGCGTCCTCGGGTGTGCTGGGCACCACCACCCGCAGGCCGGGAATGTGGGCAAACAGCGCCTCGTTCGATTGGCTATGCCAAATGGAGCCGCCGGGCAGATACGCCCCGTACGGCATGTAGAAGACGACGGGGCAGGGCCAGTCGGAGCAAGTCCGCCAACGCATCGTGGCCACATTCTGGGTCAGTTGGTTCCAGGCGGGGGAAACGAAATCGACGAACTGGATTTCAAAAACAGGTCGCAACCCATAGCAGGCCATCCCGCAGGCTGCACCGACAATCGTGGCCTCTGCGAGCGGGGAGTTAAAGACGCGGTCCGGGTGTGCGGTGGAGAGGCCCTTGGTCAATCCGAACACGCCTCCCTTGGGGTCTTCGATGTCCTGCCCGAAAAAGACGTAACGATCGTCGTGATCCAGGGCGTGCCGGAAGACTGCGTTCACCGCGTCAATAATCCTCCAGTTGCGACCCCCGGCGATCGGCACCGGGCCGCATTCGATTACGGGGCCGTAAAGGTGGTCCGTCAGTTCCTCGGCAGTGGGGTCTTCGTCCTCTTGGGCTGCCAGGTAATCGGCATCGACCTCGGCGGCGACCTCCGCCTTCATGGCGTCCCAGCCTGCGGGGGTCAATTCTCCCGTTTCAATCAGCTCTGCGGCGACCAAGTCAATCGGATCGCG